>JAHFMB010000040.1 GCA_023269245.1 Candidatus Tayloriibacteriota bacterium | reverse complement strand
ACTGTTTGAGGCGAGCCTTATTTTCGCCGGTCGCTTTTTTTAGATGGAAGACTGTTTCTGCCTTGAGAGTACTATCGGCTCTGAATGCATCACGCGCCAACTGGGCTTCATTCATTTTCTTGTCGACACTATGATCGCCCATATTTGATAGCCAAAAGTAATCCTCGTACGTCGTGTGAAGCTTATTGCATGTTGTGTTGAGATAGTTGATAAAATCTGCGGATGTTTTCTTTTTCATTGTAGTAATTTAACTGGGTACGCACGGAGTATTTCCATGTCTTTTTTTAAATTAGGGAGATTGTTCGGATTATACACGGCAACGCACGGATGGTATAGGGCAACAATATCAAGATCTCCATAGGATGTTTTTGTCGGATATGCTTTGCCATGAGCCTGGGAAATCGGTTCGAGCTGTAGGTCAAGGTCAAATTTCTTCATGATGTACCCCATGGCATAGCGGCCAAGGGCAACAATAACTCGCGGCTTGATAATATCTATCTGCCGATCAAGAAAAGGGCCGTAAACTTCTATTTCCTGCGTTGTAGGATCCCTGTTCTCTGGCGGACGATCTTTGACGATGTTGGTGATGTAGACAGACTCACGTGGAATACCGACATGTTCGAGTAGTTCATCCAACACTTTTCCAGCCGCTCCGCAAAAAGGCCGGCCAGTCTTTGCTTCATTTCGTCCTGGCGCCTCGCCAACAAACATCATTCTTGCATCGTGACTTCCCTCACCTATTACGGGAAAGAAACTATTGGTGACGCGATATTCGTACAAAGGAGAATTTCTGAGCACGAGAATCTCATCGCGGATGGCACGCATCTTATCTGTCTTGGTCATGGAGCTATGATAGCAGGATTTTGAAGTAATAAAAAAGGCGGCAGAAAGGGCTTCTGCCTGCCTCAAAACTATAGAGCATCCTTGGGCTCACCGAGCTTTCATTAGCTCATGAGAAAGACTCTTGGGAAGTCTCCTAATCTTGATCCCACGTTTCAGACACTGGTCATATTCCCAACGAGCGCCGATCGAGCTTTCAAAACCGTGAATGAAATGAAGGGTGTCAAACTTGCCGGTTGCAAAGAGCATTTCGTAGAATTCCAGCAGAATGGGCCAACAGTACTTTCTTTTTCCGACAAGATCAACCCACCCTTGGTGGAAAGCCACCATCCCCGTTTCGAAGGGCACTTGGCTGAACGCATTCCGTTTTTCCGTCACAATGAGATATTCGACGGTGCGGTAGAACAGCTCCATGTTCGCCTCAAAGCTTCCAAGACCACCCGAGGTCATCGGTCCTGAGGCCATGTGAATACTCGGCGGCATCCGGGAAATGACCGACATAGCGACGTCGCGGTTTTTACGCAGACACAGCCCAGCAAGTCTGATGTTCTCGTGATCGGCTGGCGTCCAGTAACGATAGTGTACCAGTGCAGGATTCAATCTCGTACTCATAAGTCAAATGGGTCTGGCACGAAGATTACCATAATAACTGTTATTGTAAACGGTCATTAAAAAGGGCCGAGTGTACATTCTATATGTACTTTTTGATGTTGTTCAAATCACCCTTGAGACAGATCGGGTCCATCGATTCAATCTCCTCAATGTATGCAGAATCACGGGGAAGGTCGTAGAGCAAAAACATTTTCTTATTGTTTACATACGCCTGACCCATTTCAATGAGGACATTGCCGCCGATATAGTTTTTTTGACCCTTCTTTTCTGCATTTACAAACAATATGGCATCACTTTCGAGAATATGTTGGTAATGGACTTTCAGATAATTATTCTCGCGCTTTATCGCGGCGTGTTCTCCATTAAAAGCGCGTCGGAGAATTTCCTGCTTTTCACCCCTCACAAATGCCTCATAATCAGGGTGAATCCAGCCGTCATACCCAAGTTCCCGCAGACGGTCTTTGGATGCAACCATTTCCTTCATAAAGTGACTGCTTCCTAATACGTATACTTTCATACAAGTTGGATCAAAAATTATTTCTTTATAAGATTCAAATTACCATTCAAAATAACCGGCATCATGCCCAGGAGTTCCTCTTTGTAACCGATATCTTCCTGCAATGGATTGAGGACATAGATTTTTTTGCCAAAATGAAGCGCTATGGCCATTTCCGATAAAACTGCGCCGCCAATATACCCCTGTTTACCATTTTTCTCATAGTTGAGGACGAGGACTGAGTCACCTTTTACCACTTTGTGAAAATGATGCTTCGTTAAAAAAGTTTTCCGAGCATAGGTATTTGCATCTGCAAACCATGTTTTATATCTCTCCACATTAAAATCACCTGTCTTCTTCATCTTATGTGCGGTCAATGGAATAAGAACGTTGAAACCCATCCGCTTGAGCTCTTTTTCAATAGCCACAACCTGCGGATAGAACGAAGCGCTCGAGCAGATGGTTATGGTATGTTTCTTTCGAGATTTTACCGTAGTTTTATTGTTTCCTGTTTTCATGAGGAGTAGTAGTGGTAATGAATGCTTTACATTCTCTAAATAATGCCAAAAATTCCGATGAATAGACTGCTGGTATAAACAAGCGCTTTTCATTGTCACCCAAAACAAAGATTTTTTCAATCGACCAGGCCTCAAAACCAATAGCCTTCCCCTTTTCGACTGTAAGGTCAGCGACACTCCCTCGATATAGGTAAGCATACTGAACGCGAAAGGCGTAGTTTATCTTGCCGGTGACAGAATCAACAGAACGTCGATGCACTTTTTTTAGAAAATGCAAATCAGACATGACAATATCAACCCCTGTTTCCTCTTTTGTTTCCTTGACAGCAGTTTGTTCGTAGGTTTGGCCAACCTCAACATGTCCGCCAACAGTTGCGTCGAGAAGGTCGGGGTAGGTATCTTTGTTTTTTGCTCGGTGCTGAAAAATAATAGACCCATCAGGTGTAATAAACCACACATGAATCTCACGATGGAGCAATCCTGCCGTATGAATTGTGTCTCTAGTCTCTTGACCAATCACTTCATCCTGCTCATTAACAACCTCAAGCAATTCGGAACGCGGCATATTTTTATTTGCTTACAGTAATGATCTCCTTTGCCTCAGCGACAATTTTTCCAATCTCCTCTTCTGCTCTGATGCCAATTTCCTTCAGGATATCCGTGCGCTTGATGACATCAGCGCACGTGATGACATTCCTGCCGACCAAGTCCTTTTTTTGCTGATATGAAAGGGATGTAATGCACGTAACTGGATGCAGTTTGTATTGCTCAATAATAGAATGTAGATTCCCGCTTGAAGGATAATTCCAGCCGACAAGTTTCAGTTTGGAACACGATCCGTATTTGACTGCCTGCTCGGTAAATTTGGTATTGGTAAACAACCAGCGTTCATTGAGCTTGCGCTTTCTGCCGCCAAAATCAAATTCGTTACCAGCGATATCATCAAATCGAGCCTTCACATACAGAGCAACTTTGACATCGGATTTGAGACCAAACTCATGGTGAAACTTTGCTTCAACCATAGCGAGCGCATCACTCCTCCAAGCTACCACATCCACCTCATGCTCAATGCATGAGCCCATGATCTGCTGATCAGTCAGAGTCTCATACCCCCAGGCATGGAATATGCGCGCCACAAACTTCTCAAACGGAAATCCGTCAGGCCCAAGCTCCGCAAGTGCGCGGCGGACTGAGTATTTGACCGCTGTATGGACAGAGTGTTTTCTGAGCAATGAAAACGCATGACCGTAGATTTCATTGGTGGTCATGCCATCCTTCATGCCCGCCTCAACCCTTTCGGTAATCTCATCAATCGATTCATCCGATGCTCCTGCATGGCGCAGAGAATTGATTAGTTTCTCTTCTTCAAAAAGCTGCTTGGTGCCATCCGACTTCGTAATGTACATGAGATGATTCATGGGAGTATTATATCAAACCCTGGCTCAAAGGGACGATGGAATAACCGCGGCTTTCGACCTCGGTCAGGACGTCATCGAGAATACGTCCGGTAATCGTGTCCCCTATATGCATAAGGATAATAGAGCCCGGGTCAATATTCTGATATATGCGAGATTTTGTCTCAGCATCTGTAAAACCTCCCGACTCCATCCAGTCGCCTGCATCAACCGTCCACATGACCGCACGATATCTCTGTCGGGCTGCAGCGGATAATACGCGCTTGTCATACTCGCCATACGGAGGTCGAAAAAATGGCAGCGTAGATGATCCCGTTGTTGAGATGAACACCTCATCCATGCGCGCCAGCTGCTGTACAATCTCTGAATCTGTCAGTGTCGGCAAATGTGGATGAGAATAGGAATGGTTGTATATATCATGACCCGCCGCCTGGATTTTTTTTACGAGCTCAGGATTATGCTCTACCCATGTTCCCGTCAGAAAAAAAGTAGCGCGAGCGTGGTGTTTGTCGAGTACAGACAAAATGTGGTCAGCGGACTGGTTTCCCTCTCCACCATCAAAGGTAAAGATGACCTGATGAGATGTTGTTGAACCTTGATAAATAGGCGCAGGTACAAGACCAGCGAATGGCACATGAACCATCGGTGTGAGTACTGACATTGGTGCAATTGTGCGTTCGTGCGCATACAAAATGACAATTACCAACAAGATAATGAGGGCCGAAATACTTCGGCGATGATGTGAATCCATACGGGCATTATACCGCGTAGTCTCTATTTGCTACTAATTATTCCTCCCCCAAGACAGATATCACCGTTATACACAACAATCGACTGACCTGGCGACAATGTTGATTGAGGCTTTATAAAGTGAATAGTAGAGTTGTCAGTTGCGCGTACATCTTGAAGCTCTTCCCGGTACCTCGAACGTGCGTACAGTGGTGCATGCAGTGGTATAGAACCCTGATTCCAGTTTACTTGTTCAAGTTGTACTACTGATTGTGCCGTCGGAAGACTACCGTCACGTTTTTTTGAGGAAACGGTAAGCGTGTTTGCTGCGACATCCTTTGCAACAACATACATAGGCTCATCATCAGGTGTTTTTTTAGTTATAGTAAAACCACGTCGCTCTCCGATAGTATAAAATGCTGCTCCATCATGTGTGCCAATAATTGCACCGGCCGAATCTAGCACGTTTCCTTTTTGTACCGGAATATAATGGGACAAAAATTCTTTAACATCAATTTTTCCAATAAAACAGAGCCCCTGACTATCTTTTTTGTCCGCATTTGGAAGATTAAACTTCCGAGCCAAGGCTCTCACGACTGGCTTTTGCATATTTCCAATAGGAAAAATAGTTTTTGAAAGTTGTTGCTGCGTGAGCGTCCACAAAAAATATGACTGATCTTTGTTAGGGTCAGTTCCCACAAGAAGTTGGTAGCATCTCTGCGGTACATGCGTTTCGGGACACTCGTCACATTCTGCTGAACGCGCGCTCTTTCTCGCCGCCCCGACCCAGGGGGCGATTCTGCTGAATCGGGCTCCGAAGGGTCCCTCACCGCGCATACCACAGGGACGCTGCCCAATACGTGCGTAATGCCCCGTCGAAACATAATCAGCACCCTGTTTCATTGCCCACTGGTAAAACCCGCCAAATTTAACTGAACGGTTACACATAACATCGGGATTCGGTGTGCGACCGGCCTTGTATTCGGCAATCATGTAGTCAACCACTTCTTCCTTGTATTCCTTTTCCATGTCAAGGGTAACAAATGGTATACCAAGGTGTGCAGCTGCTCTCATAGCATCGCGACGATCCTCTCGCCATGTGCATGTCAGCCACTCCGGTTGCCATACCTTGATAAAGACGCCGGTAACATCGTAGCCAGCTTTTTTGAGGAGTGCGGCCGAAACAGACGAATCTACCCCGCCCGACATGCCCACAAACACGCGTTTGTTGCACGAGGTTGCTGCTATAGAGATACCTTGACGCATATAGAAAAATAATATATAACTAAAACCGAATTCGAGCAAGTTTGCTCATCACAACCACAACCCTGTAGCCCCAAACCTCTATGGACCATCCCCTGCGCGACCACCTACTGTTTGCAACGTTTGTAACGTGCGCGATACTATTATTTCTTTTCGCCCTTGGCTTAATACTCTTTGCAAGCCAGCGAAAACGGACGCTGTGCTCTTGGGGGATAGTATTCAGCATTCTGACCATCGCCGCCCTCTTCATCTTTTCCCCTGGACCTGATCGTGCGGCGAAATCCCTTGCGACGGTAGAATCACTCAACCCTGGTTATTATGAGATTGACGATGTGTGGCAGGTCGGCAAGAGAGTGTGCGCCATTCTCCAGCCCGAACGTTGGGATGGAGAGGACAAGACCAATCGCATACTTCTCATGTCTCCAACGAGCGAACGTTGGATCCTCTGCGACGTGACTGCCACAGAAATTGTCGGCCGATCAGGCAAGCTTAAAAACCACCCGTTTACCGGCCACGCGATTGTGACCGAAACAAATGGGGTACGTGCGATCCGCATGTATCTGCCATTCAGGTAATCGCTACGGGTTCAGTTGCACGTCCACGCTGAATTGACATCGCCTCGCCCACATTGAGTGTGGCGGGGTTTTTTATTGCAAATATTTTTGCCTGTTTAATATGTGGCCATCGTGTGTTGTTGCATAACGTGTAACTCCATCACCGTCAGCAAGATAAAAATAATACGAAGTTGCTATCGGATTCAACGTAGCTTGTATGGCATTGAGACCCGGATTGGTAATCGGGGTTGGTGGTAGTCCCTTATTAAGATAGGTATTGTATGGGGATGTCGTAGCTAGATCATTGAGTGTAATACCGCCAGTCTTATTATTCATGATGTAATAGAATGGCACGTCAACTTGGAGCGCCATACCCTTGCTTATACGCTTCCATAGAATACCCGCTATCGTCTGCCGATCCACGTATTTCCGCGCCTCTTCCTCAACGATTGATGCCATCGTCACAATCTCCTCAAGAGAATGCGTAGATGTTGCAATTGCGTCTTCCAATGGCTTCATTGCCACATCGAACTGATCGCGCATCAACACGACGAGCTCATGCGGTGTAATATCAGGATCAACAAAGTACGTTTCAGGAAAAAGATATCCTTCAAGAGGTTTGGCCTCATCCAGAAAAGCGGCTGCGTCAAAATCTGGTATGCTCTTCTTCGCCAATGCGGCAATTTCTTTTGTGTTTGTGCCTTCAAAAATAGTCAGCTTTATTTTTTCAATATTCTTGATGCCATACGACGCACGATACGCCACACGAAGTGCTGATTGCGGTTCGTTAAATAAATAACTTCCCGCCTGTACTCCCCTACCGTCATGAAGTAGGACAGTATAGACCTTGAATAAATACGCTGACTTTACAATACCCTTTTCTTTGAATAATGAAGCAACGGCTGAAACAGACATATCCTTGTTGATGCGAACAATCGCGTTTCGCGGAAAGTTGGAAGGTGCCACGGAATAACAAATAAGTGTAATAATCAATCCGATACACACTACCAAAATGGCCGCAACGGCCACCTTATATTTAAAGGCGACTTTGCGCATGCGTTTGTACGTTCGTTTCATAAAAAAAGGCACCGTGACCATGACATACGTGATTAGACGGGTAAGTTCGAAGGTGCCTCCGACTTCTTTGACGGCAGACGCTCCAGAGTCGGTGTTGCAGCTACAGATCCTGGGAAATGATAGACGGTTGCCAGCTCTTCGGTATTCATGACCAACGCCTTGCCTTCATACGGGGCATAAAAATATGAGCGGCGTTTGTATAGAGCAAGAGCTTCCTTGGCATATCTGTTGCGGCGTATATCTTTGTAATCTGTCCAGGGCTCAGATATTTTCATGTGCCATATCTTATTATTTTGTTTGAATCCATTCAAGTGTTCGGTATTAAAATTTTTGAATGTACCTATACGACCACCAATACCAATAATACCGTTAAACGCGTCTTTCTCAGCAATGTAAAGCGTGCGTATACCAACGTCGAAAGGCAGTTTGGTGATGCTTCGTTCGATGGCCGCAACAACTTCCTGCTCACCTTTAGAAATAGTCGGCAGCTTCGCATAACCGGTATCGGGATTGACTTCGCCAGCTACTTTTGACTTGGGATCGCGTATGAGTATCTTATTGACCAGCTCCTGAGCTTGGTCTTTCCATAAATCAGTCTTCTTGAACCAGTGTCCGGGCTTGCGTTGCTCTTTTTTGTGTGCGCGGACCAAATACTGGATCCACACCTGTTGATTTGGTCCAATACTACCAAGAAATTCCAACATGGGAATAAGCGGATCAACCTTATATTCTTCTTTAGGATCCTTATCGAGACCATAATCAACATAGG
>JAHFMB010000039.1 GCA_023269245.1 Candidatus Tayloriibacteriota bacterium | reverse complement strand
TGCCACCTGAGCAAGTTGCGGCAACATAACCGTCTTTGTCGGATCCTTCGCAAGCATATCGCGATCAACATACCCCGCCGTATCACCAAGAGCGAAGATATGGTCATCGCCGTTGACTCTGAAAAACTCATCAACTCCGAGGCGCCCCATGACAAGAGCTGGTTGTACTCCTTCAAAATGTGGAATAATCGGTTTGACACCCGCCGCCCATATGACAGTAGCAGCAGAGACCATCTCGCCCGCAGTCAATCTGACTCCCTGGGCAGTTACCTCGGCAACAGTACTATTCACATGAATGTTAATCTTGTTCTGACGTAAACGCTTTTGGGCAGCTTCACGGAGCTCTGGTTTGAACATCTGAAGCAATTCGGGACCTGTATGAATAAGTGACACGCTCACTTCTTCCGGCCTACAAATACGACGATCCATCGGGTCACAATCCTGTCCGCCATTGTAGTACCGGCGAGTCATCGCGTGGACAAACTCAGCAAGTTCAGCAGCCGTCTCGACACCCGTAGCCCCGCCACCAACAACCACAAACGAGAGTAGCCGAGCACGTTCAACCTGATCAGTAGTCAAGATTGCGCGTTCAAAGGAATCAATAATTTGCGAACGAATGCGTGCAGCATCAGCGAGATTTTTGAGAGCATACGAGAACTTTTCAGCACCTGGAATATTGTAGTAATTCGTCTCGGCACCAGTCGCGATAATAAGATAATCGTAGGATAAATCACACGAAGTAGCATTGCCAGAAAGCTTAACTGTGCGCGATGTTCGATCGATGGATTCGATAGTTCCCTGCGCAATACGAACGCCCGTACCGGCAAAAATCTCCCTGAGAGGTTCAGCGACGCTAGTTGGTGAGAGTGCGCCGGTAGCAACCTCGTGTAGAAGCGGTGTAAAGAGGAAATAGTTGGTACGGCTTATGATGGTGACATCTACCTTACCTTTTTGAACATTGTGAATAAGTTTTTTTGCGACATAGGTGCCGCCAAAGCCCGCGCCAAGGATGACAATGTGAGGTTTCAACATTGCTACTATTTTACCATAAATAATGATGTAGCCCACAAGGTGTGCAGGGGTCTTTTTTTATTGCCGACCCAGTAGGTCAATGTGCTCATTGAGGACCTGTCCGAAGCGAGTAGAAATTGCCGGGCATTTTGATGTCGGTTGTCTGATGGTTACGTCAAAATGCCCGCGCTATTTCACGAGCAAGTCCCGCAGGCATATAAAAAAAGACCCCTGCACACCTTGTGGGCCATCTCTAAGCTACACTAACAATAAGATACAAAACCAATGCCCCCAGAATTGTCATAATTGTCGTCATTATTTTTGAGTGACTATGATGTCCTTCGGGAATAAGATCGCTGGCACCAATGTACAAAAAGAAACCTGCAAACAAGGCAAGGATGACAGACAATGTTGAACTTGATACTGAAAAGACGAAGGTCAGGAGCGTTCCCACGATCGGCGCAATCGCGACCGCAGTCAACCAACCACGTACCGAGGCATTGATACCACGATGCTTGAGGATGACGCCAACTGTGTTGATACCATCGGAAAAGCGGTGTGCCACGATCGCTATGGCAACAACCGCACCAATAATGCTTGACGCCTGGAATGCGAGACCGATGGCAACACCATCGATGAGACTATGAAGACAAAAACTGGCTGCCCCGAGTGATCCACCTGAGGACCGAGCCTCCGCGGCATGGTCATCTGCATCATGATCATGATTGTGATGGGCATGAAGCGAGAATGTGCGGTCAATAACCAGATATACAAAAAAACCGATAGCTGTCAGTGCCAATACCTCTCCGACTGAATATACGCCTCCACCAATCTCCACAGCCTCTGGAATAAGGTCAAATAGTGCGGCACCGAGAACTGCCCCCGCTGAAAGCCCGAGTATAATATGCAACTTATCCCTAAAGCGCAGTGCAATGGCACCACCCGCAAAAGCGGCAATGGAAGCCAGTATTGATATAAGCAGTGGAGATAGCATACAGTCCTATGAAACCATATTCTAGCAAATGTAGCCAATTTTCAACATCATGATTTCGCGCTACAATACAGGCATGTTCTTGCGCACCTTCGATAGTGAGATCATCCACGCTTTCAGAAAGTTGAGCGTTCCTGTCGCGCGCATCGGTCTTTTTATGGTCTTTTTCTGGTTTGGCATTCTCAAAATCCTGGCTCTCTCTCCCGCCAGTCCGTTGGTGCAAAATCTCTTTGAACACACTATGCCCATTATGCCTTTTGACACCTTCCTGGTGGCATTCGGCGTTTTTGAATGTATCATTGGCATCCTCTTTCTCATCCGCGGCATGGAGCGCATAGTCATACCACTTCTTTTTGTCCATATGCTCACCACAATCATGCCACTCTTTTTGCTTCCCGAAGTCACCTGGTCAGGTTTCTTGACGCCAACTCTTGAAGGCCAATACATTATCAAAAACATCGTGATCATCGCCGCAGCCATCGGTATAGCGGCCCATGTTCATCCCATGAAAGTGAGGTCTCCTAAATCATCTTGAGAACCATGAGATCATTGCGATTCATTGGATCACTGTCATTCATATGCCTCATGGCGTTTTTTGTATGCCACACCCCTGCCCATGCTGAACTACAAGTCGTCAACATAAATGCGTCGGATGCAGTACCGAAAACTGAAATTTCATTCTCCCCAATATCAGGAACATTTACTCAAGGATCAACTTTCGAGGTACCCATTTATCTCAACACCAAAGGGAGTAACATTGGCGCGCTCGAACTACACATCTCATTCAATCCGCAAGTACTGAGCGTCGTCAAACCTTCTGGTGGATCATCAATCATTGGACTCTGGATCGAGGCACCTTCCTACGACAACACCAACGGTACACTCACGTTTATCGGCGGCATACCCCGAGGTATTACCACGAGCTCAGGGTTGATCGCCACTATTACCTTTGAAGCAAAGCGTGTGGGAACAAGCGAGCTCACCCTGCGCAGTACCTCACGTGTTCTCGTGAGCGACGGCGTCGGATCGCCGGCCATGTACGAATCAAATCGCGTCCGATACACCGTGGTAGCTACGCCACCAGGCGGAGTAACGGTCACATCAGAGACACACCCATTTCACGACCACTGGTACAACAACAATAGTCCTTCCTTTATCTGGAATGCAGAACCAGGTATAACTGGATATAGTACCGCATTCGACAACAAACCGAACACCATCCCTGACAATACAGTCAAAACCGCAGGCACCATCCAATCATATGAGAACGTCGGCGATGGCACCTGGTATTTCCATGTCAAAGCCCTCAAAAATAATGTGTGGGGCGCAACAACACATTATGAATTCAAGGTGGATACCGAGCCGCCAGCACAATTCACTCCAGAGATCAATTACATCACCGCCGCGGTAATCAATCGTGCTCTGGTTTCATTCTTCACCACCGATGCACTGTCCGGTGTGGATCACTATGAAGTTGGCGTCATTGACAAAAGCAAGCCCGCCACCGAATCACCAGCCTTTTTCCGTACCGAGAGCCCGTATCAAATACCGTTTGAGACCGTCCAACATGCACGCCTGATCGTTCGTGCATTTGACCGTGCGGGCAACGTTCAGGACGCGTCCCTTGATGTTAGTACCCCGTTTGTATTTACTTTATTTATAAAAAATCATGCCACATCCATTCTGCTGATTATCGTACTCCTCCTGATAGCGATCGGCCTTATTCACTATTTCTATGGACACCATATCGCACGACATCTTCGAACAATTTGGGGCATTATCACCAATGCAAAAAAACTCGAGCGTCTTGAGAATCCACCGAAACGTGGAAAGAAAAAAGAGTAAGGTATGAGGATGTATCTAGGTACTTATATAAAAAATGAGTCGCGGCATAGCCACGACTCGTGAAAGATTAGAACGCATTCAAGCGGCAACAACGGCTTCGCCGAGCCTGTGCTCGCGACATACTTCCAGTGAAACACCCGACCGCTGGCCGACTTGAGAGGCGGAAAGCGCCGGCTTCAGTTGCAATGAAGGAGCGGTGGGCGTAGCGATTGCCGATGAGCCCAGAGATCGCGCAGATCGCGGCGCCAAGAGCTCCGGTCCTGTACCAACAGGCTCCCCAATGAGAGCGCACAACTCCTCATGGGAGCGAACCGGGCGAGCCGATTGCGGGCGGTTGTCGGTGCCGCACGGAACCGCCAGACAGTCCGCTTCTTCGGCGCACAATGCTTCACGCACCAAATTCCGCGGGACCATCAGAAGTCCGAAGCCATTGGCGGCATAGCCGAAGGCGAAATGCTGCATGTTGGCGATAAGATTTTGAGCGGATAGCTTGATGATATCGACCACCTGTGCGCCGTTGATATCTGCACGCGTGTCGCTACATTCCTTTGCGCTCGCACGCACAAAGATGGTGGCGCCCACGATGATTGCACGGACTCGTTCGGCCCATTCTGCACGACCATTTTCTGATTCCGGCACCGACACAACAATGATGAATTTTTTGGTCATCTGAAGTCCTGGGTTAGGATTGAAATGTTTGATTGAAAACTGAGGAACACTGGCATAAACCTACTCCTCCATATACCACATGTCAATGTTGATGAATAGTATCCAAATGACGAGTCTTGGATTATAATGCTCCCATGTCTATTAAACGCCCGCATGTGCTCTGGTACGGGATTCCATTGCTTGTCCTAATTGCAGTTGCCTGCTACAGCATCATCGGTATTCATCTTGTCCAGAGCCGCCTTACTACGTTGTCACGGACCGTCGAGGTACTCGCGTCTACTACCAGCGTGCTGCAACAATCTATGATAACCAATCTCGTCAACCTGTCGGGCGAGATCAGCCAAGAGCGCCAGAACGTCGGCACCATCAAGCAACAGCTCGGCACCTATCAGGAACAGGTCGGTACCGTCTCAAACACCGTGCAAACATTGCAAAAATTGAGCAAAACCGATCCGCAACTCCTGCAGAAATATTCAAAGGTATTTTTCCTGAACGAGCACTATGCCCCAGCGCGGCTGACTGAAATCCCTTCGGCATACAGGTATAGCGATTCGAAGGTATTGAAGATGCATGCCGACATTTGGCCGCATCTCGAGTCACTGTTGAGCGATGCGGCAAAGAACAGCATCCGAATCTATGTCGAATCGGCATATCGATCATTCAATGAACAGCAGGCCCTCAAAGGTGTCTACACCACTGTGTACGGAGCAGGATCCGCCAACCAATTTTCAGCGGACCAAGGATACTCCGAGCACCAGCTCGGTACGACCGTGGACCTCACAACCACCGGACTCAGTGGGCGGCTCGACGGATTTGATGGCACACTGGCCTACAGCTGGCTCAAGGCAAATGCGTACAAATACGGCTTTGTGCTTTCATATCCTGAAAATAATTCATTCTATGTCTTTGAACCATGGCACTGGCGCTATGTTGGTGTAAAGCTTGCCACCTACCTTTTCAACCAGAATATGCATTTCTATGATATGGACCAACGCAGGATTGATGAGTATTTGGTCAATTTCTTTGAATAGTTAACGGGCATAGCAAAAAAGCCGTGTCGATACCGGCTTTTTTGGGTGAACTGAAGTGAAAACTACGAGAGATGCTTTGAAACGAGCTTGGTCATCTCGAACATGTTGACGACATCCTTGCCGCCGAACACCTTCTTGAGAGCAGCATCAGCATTGATGTTGCGCTTATTCTTCGGATCCTGGAGATTCTTGCCCTTGATGTACACCCAGAGCTTCTTGACGACTTCCGAGCGAGGCAACGGGCCCTTGCCGACAACAGCAGCGAGATCTTCACTGACATTGAGAGGCTTCATAAACGCTGAATTTTCTTTTGCCATAGTTATATGATTATGACTTGATAACGGAGATATCATAGCATTTTGTTCAAATATAGGGAATGGCCCCTTTCCAGGGGGTATAAAGGCCTATTTTGCCAGTGTCGCCGTCACAAATACCCTCTTGTCATACGTCTTGCTCAGAGCTACCCAGCGGCCGGCGCATGTTATGAGGACTACTGTTGAGGGAGTGTCGGCCGACGGCGAAGGAGGAAAAAGCCGGTATGCCGGAATATGATCCGTTTCAAGCATTTCAACACCGGTGACCTTAAAACGAAGCGTCGTACCACCTTGAGTCTTGATGTATACCTCATCGCCTACGCGGGTCTTGGCTAGACGGCCAAATACTGCTTGTCTGCCAAAATTATCATCATAATGACCATCCATGACTGCTTGTCCAGAATGTCCCGGGATGACCCCTTTTGCGTACCATGCCACATCTTTGAAATTGGTCGGCACGCCGATATTACCTTGGGAAGTAGTGCCAACATGCTGTATAGCGGCATCAACCCCTATTGACGGTATTAATATGCGGGCAGGGGCATCCGAAGCAGCAATCTTGATGGATTCTTGGCTGTCGACCGGATTGTTCGCTTTCGCTTGGGCAAAGGCACGGGCAAGCACTGCAGCTGCCACCAGTATACATATTATGATTACCGCGTTTATAAATGATTTCATGTCCATATGAGTTGTAATTATGCTGTCCAACCAACAAACGCCGGAACGACCGGCGTTTGTTGCGAAGGATCTTATGAATTAACCGTGATGAGGCGGCGATTCATGAAGTACGCCCCGCCAGCAACAAGGACTGCCGCCGACGCAATCACGATTGACCATAAGGTTGGCGCACCGCCGCCAGCACCCGTGCTCGGAACCCCTGGACTTGAGACAATCATACTCGTCACGGCCGCGTAACCGAGAGAAACTCCCGCTACGCCGTTTGGATTGGTTACGTTTCCACCAAACAAATGCGTTGACTCATCATAATACGTTCCATTGCCATAGTAATACACCCGCGATGAAGCAAGAGCGCTCGGCTGAAGGTAATAATACCCTGCCGGAAGAGGCGCAGTATTATTGGTGTTAACCGCCACACCATTCTGATTGTAGAGAGTCGGCATGACAGCCGGCACCTGCGCTGAGGCAGACAATGGGGTAACAATAGCTACCGACAAGAATGCCATGATAGCGATAGTAAATAATAATGATTTCATATAAGATACATATTACTCGATTGCTAATACGACCTTTATAGATAGTAACGAGGCACGAATCAGGTTATTACTTGATTTTATATTTTATATATGTTCTAAAACACAGCGCGTCCAGAGCGCGTCGTACGTCGATCACTCATGAATACGAAAGGATGAATTACCTCCACGCACCGATAATAAGTCCTACGACAAACATCACAATCAGCGAACATCCACATTCAAACAACCACAACTTTGCCTTGCGACCCATCCATATAACTTCAATTGATGAAGAAGTGACGAGAAAACCAAGCCAAACTACGAGAGAAATAAGCACCGCTCCCCAGAGCCCTGTATCGCTTAATGATGGAGACGTTGCGGCGAAGGCATAGATTATGGCAACGCCAAGTGCTGTTACCAGATTTGAGAGTAGATTCCACAGCATTTGCGGGACCATGTCTCCGAGCTTCTCATTGCCGGTCGGGTGAATATCAGCGAGCTTCATCCATAGTTTGCCGGTGACCGGACCGTGGAACAGGAAGCCAAGAATAAAGGCTGCGAGTGCGGCGACGAGGACGGCTAGAAAGTTGATGGTGAACATACTAGTTAGAAAATCATTAATAATGTAAATACTTTTGACTCTATTTTACACCCGCAGAAGCATCTGTGCTTGCCCGAATAGACTTGAGTAGCGATCCAATAATGTTAATTGTACGCTCTTTACCCTCTTTTGTTGAAATACCGGCCGTGGCATCAGCTTCAACATTGGCTTTGATGGCGTTTTGCAGGACATCAGCCTGTGCGGAATCATCAAGACTGAAGAGGAAGCGATACCAAGGGAATTTGACGGTTACCTGATTTTGACCCGTAGCTTTACCAGCCTGATTGAGTTCAACGTGGGCAGTGGTTCGTAGATTGGTAGAAAATAGTCCGAGAAACTTTGCTGGCAATTTGTAGCTAACCTCAACTTGATCATCGCTTGATGAGGCGACTTCAAGGCGACTATCCTCGCGAATGCTTGCGCGCTCTTCATTACGTTCGCGTACCATGGCTGAAGTAGCATTACCCGTTACACCTGTCCGAGCTTCGATTGAACGTTCATACCCGTTGGTAGTTGTTGAACGCATATTGGAACGTACCTCAACGTCAGCATCTACGTCTGTATCAACTTGTACGCCTACCGGTACGCGTAGGTCCGTCTTAACTGATCCAGTAACTCCTGCACCCAAACCCTCGGCCCGTGCAGCAGAGGCGGCAATCACAACAAAAACAGCAACGGCAACAAAAAG
>JAHFMB010000038.1 GCA_023269245.1 Candidatus Tayloriibacteriota bacterium | reverse complement strand
GAGGTCTTTTGTCTTGAAATAGGGTGATGTTGTGCTCATGTGCAGATTGTACCATGTTCAAAGCGATATGCTGGTGACATCGTCACAAAATAGTGGAAAAGGTGGGGAAATCATCTCCAGCAAATCTTGAGCATTTCTACAGGGTTTCTTCATAGTGGTTTGTTATCGTGTAGCCATTATTAGCATAATGCATATTCAATGAACATACATACATTTCATAATAAAAAACGTCCGTATCCGCCACGGATCCGTTCGGTCGAAAAGTCTCATTACAAAAGAATGCCAAAACACTTACTAAAGGCATATGCGCCACGGATTTTCTCGGTCAGCGCACCAGACTCAAGGGCCGGGTTCACACTCATCGAGGTTCTGGTGGTTATCGGCATCATTGCCATTCTTGCCGCAGTCGTATTGGTGGCCGTTAATCCATCCCGTCAGTTCAAGTTGGCTCGAGACTCGCAGCGCACCAGCAATGTGAACGCCATTCTCAACGCCATCCATCAGAATATCTCGGAGCATAGGGGATCATTCGTATGCGAGGGCACGGTGAAAGATATTCCTACAGTATTTACGCGAATCAAGAGTAATAGCGCCTCCAGCACGCCGGGGGATATCGGGATGTGTCTCGTCCCCGATTATTTATCTGCGCTTCCATTTGACCCATCGGCTTCCGGCGCGCACTTTGTTGATGTCAGCGACTATGATACCGGATACGAATTTGCCAGAGATGTTAACGGCAGAATAACAGCCAGCTCTACCGGCGAACTGACGCCGGCCATCTCGGTGACGCGATAATGGTGGCGTGATACCATGTAAGGGATGCAATTAAAGATACGTCTCATTATTGTCATATGTTTTTGTCTAGCCCTTGTTGGCATTACGGCGGCATTTAAGATTGATGAGGCGCACACTCCGTCTGGTAGCACTACTATTATTGTGAACGATACGGGGATTGGATCAGATTCAAGTCTAGACCCAGCTTTTCTTGATACGGGCAGTGGTACAGTGGTCAAAAAAGCGGCCGGTGTCATACCTGGCCTTACTGCTCGAGCGTATATTGTCGGCGACGCGAAAACCGGCGCGATGTACCTCGAGCATAATAGTACGAAATCATTGCCGGTGGCTTCGATGTCCAAGCTCGTAACGGCCTTTGTAGCCACAGACATGATGAGTCCGACGACTACTATTACTATTGCTTCAAGTACACTGGCTGCGCCGCCTGACGCAAGCAATCTACAAAAGGATGAGCAGTATTCCCTCGATGAATTGCTTCGCCCGCTTCTGTTGAGTTCGTCAAATGTTGCGGCGGAAGCTATCTCACTCTCAATGGGCAACAGAGCGAGATTTATGGACATGATGAGCAGTTACGCGTGGGAGGTCGGCATGCCGTCAAGTTTTTTTGCTGACCCCTCGGGAGTGAGCTCTCTCAATGCAGCGTCTGCGCGGGATTTGCTGCAGCTGGCGAGATATCTCGTCAATTATCGGCCGGATATCCTGGCGATTACGCGGATTCAGGAAATGACCATTGCGACAACCACTGTGCATGGGAGTCATATAGTGACAAGTACACATCCATTCGTGAGAGACCCGCGTTTTATTGGCGGCAAAACCGGACGCACGACGCAGGCTGGGGAGACTATGATGACCATACTCGACATGAACGGTCGCTCCATAGTCTTCGTTGTTCTTGGCTCAACGTTCGGATCACGGGAAAACGACACGCGCATACTCATGAAAGAATTCGAAAATAAGGCTACTCATTGATCCAACTGCGTATAAGTTTTTTTGTATCTTCAGGATTGTTGACCGAGATGCAGTCAACCCCGGTGGCTTTTGCGGGATAATCGTTGCCGCCGGGGAAAAGTGTGTCGCCGACAAACACGATATCATCAGGGCTTAGATGTAGAAATTCTTCAAGTTTGCGGATGCCGTAGGCCTTATTGACTCCCTTTTTTGTAATGTCTATTGATGTACTCCCACCGATGCGCACGTCAAATTCGGGAATCTTTGGCTGCAGGAATGACACGATAGCCGTACGCTTCTCCCGTGTCGGGTCCCACACGGCTTTTTCTTCGACGGGCGCTTGCTGCCCAAGGGCTGAAAACGTGATTTGTGAGCCTCGGTCTTCGATTATTTGGCCATATGTTTTTACTGGCTGAATGTGCCCAGCTTGTTTCAGGGCGGCATTGAGAGAAACCATGATCTTTTCCTTTTCACGTGGTGACAAATGTTCGGCGTACTGTTCATTCCATGTTCCTCGCCAGGAATACAATCGGGTGCCCGAAGTTGGCAAAAGAAACAAGTTGGTAAAATGCTCATCGCGCGGAAACACATTGAGCACTTGAGTCTGAAACTGCGGATAGCCACCACCAGAAATGACAGCAACTTTTTTTCGGGTAATAAGCTTTTGCAGAAGCTGCTCCATTTCAGGATCAAGAGGACACTTGCTTTTGCCAAGCGTTCCGTCAAGATCAAACATGATAAGCTGTTTTGAGTAGGCGACCATGGCTGTTATTTTTTGAGCATATTCATCACCTGGTCGAGCTTGATGGTCGCGACACCGACAACCACATCGGCAGCCCCGTAATAGATGTACACTGTTCCTCCACGAATAACCATGCCGCAAGGAAAGACAACATTGTTGACCGTGCCGCTCACTTCATATGGTTCTTGCGGTTCAAAAAAGGGAATGGCTGTCCGAGCGATGACCAGTGTCGGATCAGCAACATCAAGCAAGACTGCTCCGACGCGGTATATGGAGCTCCAAGAAACTCCGTGGTAGAGCATGAGCCAGCCGTGCGCGGTACGTACCGGCGGAGTCGAGATGCCCACTTTCATTCCGTCCCACATGCCTTTGCGCGGAGAAAGCACGTCTATGCATCGGGTAATTTTTTCCTTGGAAAAATCGAGCGAGCCGAGTAAGTCGCCGCACACATTTTCATGGACACGATGGAATATGAGGTATTTCCCATTTGTCGCTTCAGGAAGGATGGCCGCATCCTTGTTGTCGATATTCATCGGAGTGATGATTTCGGGCATTGTCCAGGCACTCCATTTTTTCTTGAGAAAATCTTCTGTACTTATTGATGTCACGGCCACGCGCGGCAGGTCGCCATCATACGCAGTATAGGTCATATATACACGCTTTTCGATCAGCATGATTCGGGGATCTTCACAGCCTCTTGATTCAAAATTAATGCGGGGCTTGTAGATTGGTTTGTCAGATCGTTCTTCTATAGTGAATCCGTCACTTGAAGCCGCATAGCCCACGGTTGAAATATTGTCGGCCGAGACGGCCCGGTACAGAATGTGTGTCTTATTTCCCATGTCTATCGCTGCAGGATTGAATGTGCCGCGTGCTTCCCATAGTACGCCCGCGCGAGGAGTGATGATGGGATTGCCTTTAAATCGTTTCAGGGGTGAACGAGACCCGTTGGTGTTCATGAGCCCATTCAACAATGCATCCACAGGTATTGTTGCAACGGCACAATAGGAGTCCGCGGCACCGTAATAAATCTCCAGTCTATCTCCCCGGATGAGTGCGCCCGAAGGAAATACAGCATGGGGAACTTGTCCAACGTGTTCATAATATGCCTCAGGAACCATGAATGGACCTTTCGTACCGGCGATAATTTCGCGCGGATTCCCAAGATTGAGCAGTACCGTCTCGACGCCAAAGACATGATCAGGTTTGTCATAGCGCTGTATATGAGAATAGACAAACAACCAACCTTGCTCGGTTTTTACAGGTGCGGCGCCGAGCTCGATATGGTCATCGTCACGGCGGCGAATCTTCAGTTTGTGGGCATCAAGATTGCCGTACCACGTATTCCAATAATCAGCTGACCAGATATCTTCAGGCCTATCGAACTCGATATAGCAAATGTCAGAAGGTTTTCGATCCGTATTGACTGTCACTAGTGCGGCAAGTTTACCATTTATTTTCTCCGGAAAAAGCGCCATAGCCTTGGCGTTGAATGGCGTCACCAAATGTTTCTCGGTAATTGTTTTGAGGTCAGTGCTGAGGGCGACGGCAACTTTGATGTTGTCTGCAGAAAAAGGGAATCCTCCAAGGGCTGTATAAAAAATATAATACGTTTTGCCAATTTTCGTAACACGGGGATCCTCGCACCCGTAGCGATCAAAGTCAGCATCCGGTGAAATGAGCACCGATCGGTTTTCGTAGTTGACGCCGTCTTTCGAGTCGGCGCGCGCAATGACCGACATGCGGATGTGAGGTTCTCTGAGGAGTTCCGGCTCAGACATAGCGCGATAAACCAGCGTCGTACGGCGTCCTTGTACGACGGGGGAGCCATTGAATGCCGCTGCCGCTTCCCACGAATGTTCGCGCAGCGGAGAAAGTATCGGGTTATGCTCGGAGCGGGTGACGGTAAACATTTGAATGATTATATCATGCAGTCGTGTGCGTGCCGTAGGTTACCATCCAATCCAATAAGCCGCGCAGGGGAGTCTTGGCCACGCAAACGTGCCTGTCTCCGCCTCCGTAATATATATGGAGCTGGCCGTCGCGGATGAGCGCGCCGGAAGCATATACTACCCCTGGCTTCCCGTCATTTTCGTAGCACGCATCGGGAGAAAGAATGGGGCCCGGGGATCGATACAGTACGTGTGTCGGGTCATTGATATCTAGAATCATTGCGCCGAGCTTGTATTTGTTCGGATCGGCCTTGTCCATGGCGTGGTATAACAGAAGCCAGCCAATATCTGTTCGAAGCGGAGGTGCTCCAGCCCCACGCATCCAGTTGTCCCAATGATCCGGACGACCTCCGTGTGGAGGTTTACTTTTGATATGCGTTTGCGGATGTGGGTCGTCTAGGTTATCGACATAGTCGATGAGTATCTTTGGAGAAACGGCATGGAGGATGGCAAACTTCCCATTAATTTTTTCAGGAAAGAGAACCCAGTTTTTGTGCACTTCGCCGGGTGGAGAAATAAGTTTCGGTTTTTTCCAGTTCCAGCGCTCACGTTTCAAGTCTTTGAGATCAATGGAGGTGAGTGCGATACGGACTGAATCCCAGCCTTGAAACGCGGTGTACGTCATATACACACGGCTATCGATTCGTACTGCGCGCGGATCTTCATGGCCGCCCCAACCGCCACCTGAGTAATAGAGTGTCGGGTTATATTCCGTCGGGCCCGTCGGCTTGGAATCCTTGGGCCTTTTTTCTTCTTTATCTGGTTGATATACCGGAAACGATGAACGGCGATCAAACGTGGTGCCATCAGGGCTCGATGCGTGTCCAATATGTGACAACCCGTCGGCACCAATGGCGCGGTAGAGCACGTGAACCCGTCCCGCGTCGTCTTCAACGGCAGCTGGATTGAACGTACCATTGGCTTCCCACTCCTGATGCGGGCGGGGAGACATGACCGGGTTGGCGTGGTGACGGTCAACCTCGTGGCCGGGCCTTTTTTTGCCAATCGCCCGGTGCTTCCACTCATACGCGAGGAACCAAACCACGCCGATTACAATGGCAATCGCCAGTGAAAAAAAAGCGATAACAAATGGTGAATAATTCAGTGCGCTGTTCATTGAAATGCCGCGATGCGAATGCGGCTACTCATAGTCATGTTCTCCCGTACTTGTCCTCAAGTCGAGTGATATCCTTCTCATCAAAATCTCCAAACGAAACTTCAAGTACGACCACGTTTGAAGCGCCCGCTTGGATGCGGTGAGGAGTTTCTTTTGGAATAAAATCGTTGTCTCCTTTTTTAATTGGGATTGATTTGTCCCCTATAATAATTGTTCCGTCACCTGAAATTATGTGCCAAAACTCCTCTCGTTTGTGATGCGTCTGCAAGCTAAATTCCTGACCAGCGTTCACGGTGATAATTTTGACGGTTGAGGGGGCGTTGTGAGTAAACTCAACAAACTCCCCCCACGGTCGCTCTTCGCGATATGGTTTAGGGGATTGCATGGCGTATATGAGTGTATTGTACTATAAATATATGTTTATTTGCGGCTACCCGTATGTGCATAACTTTTGCTTCCGGGCTGTTTCACAGTATAATGAGTTAATGGAAACTGTCGTCATAATTATTGTCGTCCTCGTCATCTTGTTTTATGGCAGTTCACACAAGAAAAAGAAAGACGATAAAAAGGGAGGAAAAGATGATAGGGGCAAAGATGAGAAAAAGTAGCAGTCAATTGGAAAAGATCAATTAATATACAAAATCAGCCCGCCCTCGAGGTCCGAGAGCGGGCTTTGCGTTCAATTCGATGGAGCGGTGTGCGCATCAGGCGGCATCCGCGCGGGTTCAACGGAGCCGGTGACTCTGATAGTCGTACCGGCGCTCGAGGTCAGCTCGCCTTGGAATTTGACCTTTTCTTGCTCATGTCGCCTCCGTCGATGAGCTTTGACGTCAATGTCTAGCCACTCGTGCGGGATGTTCTTGATGAACCACAGACCGCCGCACGGATCATCAATTTCGACGACGACAAAGAAGATCAGTGACAGCAGGTATGACGTGCTGAAGGTCACCACCAGTCCGCCCTTGATGGACGGGTACTGCAGGCACATGAAGCCGAGCAGTATCGCCCCCGAGAAGATTGTCATCATGAGGTACACCAATGGCGACATCTCCTCGTCGCGCAGTTCCATGAACGTGTAGAAGTCGTACTTTTTCACGGCGGTGCGCATGGCCTTGTATTCGTTCCACACCGTGGTAAACACGACTACCACGAGCAGGGAGTACAGCACGCCGAACGTGGGTATCCACGCCGACGAGATGATGTTCTCCATCTTCTCGTCAAAATGGTAGTGGTGTTTGTAAATCGTCACATACCAGATGAGTGTGATGACGGCCGCAGCAAGAAATGGCAGGCATGAAAAGACGAAACATTTCCATATCATGTCCGCCGCTTTTTTGAGCCGTTCATTCCTGCTCAGCTGGGGTTTGAGCCTTCGAAAGAATTCAGTTTTCATAGTTCAGTCTCGATCTAAGGGTTTCATATATCATAGCACATAATATTAATGGATGTCAATGTTTTCGGATATAATAAACCGCCGGTGGATTGGCAGTGCGAGATCAGGTGATTGGTTGGAGGTTTAATCCAGGATTCTGTCAACGAAGATGTAAAAAGAAACCACCGCTGGGCGAACCATGCGGTGGGCTAGTCTTTGAGAGCTTCCGGTTTGTGCCGCGGTTACTTCACCGAGTGGGTTTACCACCATCCGGAAGAAGTGCTTTGAAGCCAATCAAGGTGATCGACTTGATCCCGAGCGATTCGCAGACGAGTAAGTACCGAACGGGTACAAACCCATCCTGGATTTCGCTCAATCCAAAGATTTCTTCCATTCGTTGATTGAAGACCTCGATTTCGGCAGTGTTCGTGGGGGTATGGATACTCATCTTGCGTAGGATAGTGCCCACGAACTCAGTGCCGCAACGGAGCTCCCTTTCTTCCGGTGTCAATTTATTCCCTGGTTTTTTCATGTAACTCACGTGTTGTTTGTTGGCCGTATCCCGAAAGATACATTGATATCCTTGCTCGCTTCGCCAACATAAAAAGCATCACCGTATGACGCTTTTTATGTTGGCTCCCACATTTGAACGAGTTCCGAACCGTAAAATGGCAGGATTTGTTTGATTTTCCCGAGACTTCGCTGAACCAGATGAGGCAATTACTCGAGCAACCAGAATGGGTAAATTAAACTATACCCAATTGTACCCAATCTTACCCAATTAATTTTCTTCTAAATTATACCCCATGATACAATTCACTCCAATGAAGACGAATATCTACATCGACGGCAATAATCTCTATCGCGGAGCAAAGGAGCTCGGCTTTGATATTGAGTATAAGAAGTTCAGAGGATGGTTGCGGCAAAAGTATAACGCTACGAACGTCTACCTTTTCATCGGCTTGGTCCCTGATCGGGTTAAATTTTACGAGCATCTACAGGAATGTGGCTTTATTTTGGTCTTTAAACAAACGGTGTCCGTAGGTGGGGTTGTAAAAGGAAACTGCGATGCCGAACTGGTACTTAAAGCAACTTCCGACTTTTATACTAAATCATTTGATAAATGCATACTCATCACTGGTGATGGTGACTTCGGGTGTCTGGTTGAGTTCCTAGTTCAAAACACAGTATTGACCGGAGTACTTGCTCCTCATGAGAAGAAATGTTCGATCCTATTAAAAAACAAGAATATCGAGATCACATTTTTGAATGAACATTACCATAAGTTTGCCGAGCAGGTCCCAAAATGAAAAAGCCCCCGATGCAGACGTATCTGCACAAGGGTCTTTTTCGTGGTTATGCCTATAGTATATATCTTTGACTAAAAAAGTCAAATTGAAATTTGGAAGGGAATAGGGAGAGGCTAATCAGTAAATTTAATCTTAAATCTCTCGATAAGAGGGTGGGAATATAATATTCCTTTATTAAATTCCTCTTTTAGAATACAGGTTTGTGACCAGACTTTAAATG
>JAHFMB010000037.1:5142-8566 GCA_023269245.1 Candidatus Tayloriibacteriota bacterium | reverse complement strand
ACCATAACGTAAGGCCAGTAGCCTGGGGTTCCTGTAGTAGCTCCCGGAACGCCGTTTTGAGGCACTCCGTTGACGAAATACGTATAGGAACTTCCCGGACAACCCACTGCACCGTTACAGTTCGGCTCAAATCCAAGCGGCATGGGTGTTGCCCCGCCGGACTCCGGATAGTGAACCCACCCAGTAATAAGCGTTGCTGTCGGAGTCGGCGGCGGCGTTGACGTTGGTTGCGGTGTCGGTGTCGCCGTCGGCGGATTGCACGGATACGGCGTGCCCAGAGACTGCAGAGTCGCGCAGGCTTGTGCCTGTGCAGCCATACTGGTCATCTGGGCTTCAACCGGACCGACAGGTGTCGGTGTGCCACAAGCAGTCAGCATCACCCCCACAAAGAGGATGAGTGGTCCATATACGATGAGATTCTTCATCTCACCCTCCTTTGCTAGCCGCCGATGGCCAGCGTGTAGGCAGCGGTCACCAGGATGATGACATTTGCCAGAAACGGCATCAGGTTTTCCGATTGCTCCTTAAAGCTATCGCCCATAAAAAGCGGCAACAGCTGAATGAACGCACAGATTGCCAGAAACGCCGTGTGCGGCTCGCCGATGATTTGCTCAGCGATGAAAAACGCAAGCCACACGACCACGCCAAAGCCATACGACAGTACGGATTTATTGCCCTCGACGGTCTCCACTGCATCGTGAGACTGGACGGTATGCCTGTCCTGCTTTTGTAGGAAGCCGGTGTACAGGAACGTCCAGCATGCATAAAAGCCGGAGATAATCGTCAGAGTGCGGACGGTATCGGGGTTTTCTGCCACGACAAACAGCAGAGGTCCAAACCCTTTGAGTGCTCCAAAAACAATAGCGAGCACGAATACAAGGAATCCCCAGAGCTTGACCGTCTGGCGCAGCAGCGACTGCATATACGCCATAGCAAGTTGCACTTGGAACTCCACATCGATGAATCGGTTAACGTTCATGGTTGCCTCACTTCTTCGTAAGCCATTTGGCTACGTCTTCCACGAGTTCCCCGAATTGCACCAATGTTGTGATGTTGCTGTGTTGCAACGCTTGGTACCACTCGAGCTTTTCGTAGGTAACGGAGCCGATTTTGTTCATCGCCTTCAAGCGACCTTCGGCTTCGATCTCTTCGGCGGTAGCACGGCCACGGGCACGTAGGATGTCGTCAGACGCGTCGCGCACGCTTTTGGGATACGAGATGTCTAACACAGCAAAGCGCACGACAATAACGCCCCAGCCAGCAAGTGTTGGATCTGCCGTCACCTCTGGCGTGATCGCGTCATTTATCAAACTCGTCCCGCCGGGTGCTACTACCGTATCTAACGTGTGTCCTTGGAATCCTCGCCGGACTTGCGCTTCGATGAGATCATCCGATTCAATTTCAGGATCCTTGTCAGGGACCGACTGAAGCGTCAGAATAGGATTCTCGAAACGGATAATCCTCAGGTACTTCACCAGGACATCTTGTGCGGTTGCGCCGGCAACTGGAACTCTGATAACGCGCACGCGCTTGAGATCATACGTTGCCACGCGCCGGATTGATTCGAGGGGCCAGAATGCATGCATGATGCCCTCACCGTGCAATTCCCGGCTCGTTTGTCCCATACGGAAAATGACGCCTTTGTACTTGTTCGGTACGAACGCCCAGTTCCGTGGAAACAGCACCGCGTAAATTATGAACAGCCCAATCACCATCACAAACCAGAATGTGCCCTGGTTGTCGTACTGAGGGTTGGGAGCGGCTACAACGAACATAAGAACCACAAACGCCACGCTGGTAATTGCATAGATTACAAAAAATACCAGCGAAAGAGTCCTACGCATATCGATGGACGACATGAGTGGCTCCGACGCATGAGCTCTTGGCGAGTTAGCTGACATGGTTGCCTCCGATTAAAACACCGACCGCGGATGGAAGGGCTCTTCAGAGTCGTCCCAATCGTCCGCTTCCGATTCTTTTTCAGGCGGGTCAGGGATGCCTTGCAGCTTCCGTAACGTCCGCTTGATGAATGGCATGTCTTCAGCCTCATAAAAACCAGCCTTGACTGCCGCCATAATACTGTCCGCAAGCTTCGCAGCTGCAGATTTACCCTCATGCTCGGACCAATCGGCAAGCTGTTGAATGATCTTGCCGGTGTTGACCGTCACATCACCTTCTTTACTGGTGAGTTTGAGGGCGGCTATGATGCGTTCTGTCACTGATGCGCTTAATTGACCACCGCCGGCGGCATCATGTAGGGCATGAGAAATTCCTTCGTCGCCTTCCTCGGACTCATCTTCGGAACCACGAGCGCTTTGCCCGCGTCGATAGAGGAAAGAAACCATTATCCCAAGCCATATTGAAGCCGCAAAACCTAAACCAACCCATGGAGTCCAGGATGGCCAGGTCGCCGGTACAAGTGCCTGCCACTGATAGTATCCAAACACTAGCACTACTGCCAGGTTCACCAGGATGAGCGTCCCACGGATGAGACGGCTCTGATTCCTGGAGGCAGCAATAAGAGTGAAGATGGCGTACGCAAGCGCAGCCATCCCCACTATGCTGAGTTTATCGGACACAAACTGATGCAGGAGCCAACCGATCAGAAGACAGACGCCAGCCGGTACTAACAGCCAGAAACCAGCGTTTCCGACCGCTTGTTGCTTGGTTGACGTTGATGCCATGGTTGCGTTCTCCTATTTCTTCTTGCCATTGCGTTCACGGTGCCCACCGGTACGGTGTTCTGCTTCGATGCGTTCGGCGTCAGCACGACCTTGTGCTTCGATGATATCCGCTTCTCTCGTGCCATTTGCTTCAATGACAGCGGCTTCCTTCTCTGCTTCGGCGTTCAACTTCTGTGCTTCTGCGTCGAAGTCAATTTCGACCGAAGTCTCGTCCTTCAAAAACAACGTTGTGCCGAGAAAGGTCTTGTAGTTGAACATGATCGGCTTACCGATGACGATCTTCTTCAGCGGCTGATGACCAGCGCCACCCAAAAGGGAGGCCAAGCCAGCTTGAAGTGTTGCCAAAAAGCCGTTTCCAGCTGGTACGGGTTTGTTGTCATGGTCAGACATGATACACCTCTTTTTTTGTACATAATCGAATTGATTGTCGAAGCTTCTCTTCACTCGTTCTGTCAATCAAACGTCATCCGACTGTGCTAGGACCCAGCCAAAAGCCAGGCTTCGGAATGACAAAGACATACTTAAGCATTGATCCACTTCTTTTCTACGTACTGCACGTTAGAAAACGATTTGGTACCTCCTGTAACTCACGCTCCTTTCTTGGCATGACCACTCGGAAGTTCCGAATGGGTTTGGGTACACGGTCAGTGTCCCGGAAGTAACAGACGCGGTGATTTCACCGGCCTGGAATAGGAGAAAGTCGGTCACCGATAAGTGACCGACTGGTAACAAGCAAATGA
>JAHFMB010000037.1:0-5132 GCA_023269245.1 Candidatus Tayloriibacteriota bacterium | reverse complement strand
CCTTCCACGTGCTCTTCGGCGGGTACTTCAACAACTTGCTCGTCTTGCTTGCCTTTCTTACCTTGCTTCGCCATGATCTGGCTCCTATAAATTGGATTCCAACAGACATTCCGTAAGGATTGTCTGAATTGGTAGTGCGGTAGTTCCTATGCCAACATGCGTTGACACGGGATGGTGAGATTTGCCCTTGCGGGTGACATCTCGGTTTTGCAGTATAAACTGCGTGACTTGTTGTTGTGTTATGAAAAACACAAACAGTTGGGATAGTCGTACTAGACTTAAAATTCCCCCAAAGTCGATATCGATTAAAAAACAATCGATGGTAATTGTTACATTACATTAAATTCCCCAATAGAACTGAGAACAGGAAAGAATACCTTAATTCTTCCCTCTGTTCAGTTCTATTGTGAAACTACGCACGCTACTTCCTACCAAAAAGTGAGGCATGTTTTTACTGTGTATCATGCTTTGCTCACTCAATCGTAATCACTCTCCACTCATCTATAACTCTTCATCTATTTCCTTCGTTCAGTTGTTAATGTGCGCTCAAAAACACGCCCGGAAACACACCTCCGCATTTGGAGGCTGCTCAGGCACGTCCTAAGCTCAAAACAAAACCCTCATCCTCGCCCCGATAAGTCCGGGGAGGGACGAAGCCTAGCCTTCCGCCAGATGGCGGATCAAGGCCAGAATTGCGGGCTCCCTGTCCAAAAGCCCGCAATCCCAACCTCAATATCAACCTAATATTTCAACGTTTTTCCCTGTCCTCCCACCCAGCGGACCAGCCTCAAATAGCCTCAACCGGCATTACCAGCCTCAACGAACGCAAAGAAGCCCAGCTAAGGGCTCGCGTGATTCGCCGGCAGGACAGCGGAACGGCGATATATTGAATTTTCATAGACAGGAGCATATCCTATAACATAAAAAGGCGGTGTTTGTCAAGCTAATTCGCCCTATTTCTGCTCCGGAAAAAATACTTTGCCGGATCATTTTTTTCATAAAATCGTGATATACTTACCGCCATGAAGCTTATAAGTTTGTGCAACACGTGCATAAAAATAGGATTTTACCTGCTTTTTAGCCTCGTTCCCATGCTTCTCACCCCCTGGAATTACGAACTCTTTGAGTACAACAAGATGATGATGGTGTACGGAATCACCGTTATTGTGGCGACGGGCTGGCTTGTCAGAATGATCAAGCAGCGGGAAATCCGCTTGCAACGCACTCCTCTGGACATCCCTATCCTGCTTTTTGCTACCTCCCAGCTTGTCAGCACGCTTTTCTCGATCGATCCGCATGTGAGCTGGCTCGGGTACTACAGCAGATTTAACGGAGGACTGTGGTCGGTGATTTCGTATGTCCTGCTCTACTACGCATTCATAAACAATGCAGACCTCTTTATACACAAGGAAGAAATACAGGATGCGGCGCTGATAAACGCCAAATCAGCAAAAAATAAGCTGAAACAGAAGCCGGCAATCGTCTTGCGCCTGACGTCTGTGCCTACGCTTCTCAAGGCTGCGGTGGTCACCGCTACCTTAGTCGCATTCTATGGCGTGCTGGAGCGACTGGGCATCGATAAACACCTCTGGGTACAGGATGTCCAAAACCGCGTATTTTCTACCCTCGGACAACCGAACTGGCTGGCAGCCTACCTTATCGCGTTTATTCCTGTCACCTGGGCACTTGGGCTTATACGCATGCAGCAGGACAAAGCAACCGGCACCCGTTGGTTTTTCATATCAACCTATGCAGTACTGCCGACCCTTCTGTTTACTGTCCTGCTATTTACCAGAAGCAGGTCCGGTTTATTGGGGTTTATCATCGCTGACGCGGTATTTTGGTGTCTTACCCTCATACCGGGTACCGGAGTTAAAACATTTGAGAATCTTAAACGCCTCCCGGAGGTAAAACCTGTTGCCGTCCTTCACCTGCTTTTTGCCCTTATCGTATTTGTAAACGGCACGGGAACACCGGCAATCGACAGGTTTGTGACATTCACCGGGTGGAAAAACGCCGTCCGCACATTGACCGCCAAGCAGCAGGCGGCACCCGCAGAAGCGACGCCGTCTGCAGTTACGGGACCGGCGCTCGAAGTCGGGGGCACGGAATCCGGCGTGATCCGGAAATATGTGTGGCAGGCAGCAATCAACGCATGGGCAAGCACAGTTAAAACCAAACTCATCGGAACAGGCACGGAAACATTTGCATTCGCGTTTTACCAATACCGGCCGGTCGGCCACAACCAGACAAGCGAATGGGACTTCCTGTATAACAAAGCGCACAACGAATATCTTAACTATCTGGCAACCACCGGGGCATTCGGCCTCGGAAGTTATCTTTTACTCCTTGCGTCCTACATCTGGTGGTTTATAACAATTGTCAGAAAGCAACTCGCACAGAACAAGAATGCCGCCGCATCGCACGATGCTGCAACATTTATTCTCCAGGCAGCATTATTTGCCGGATGGTTTTCGGTGCTGATTACCAACTTTTTCGGATTTTCCGTCGTCGTCATGCAACTGGTGCTGTTCCTGTTCCCTGCATTCAGCATCGCGCTTTCCGCCCGGGAACTCAGAACCAATGTAAAATCCATGAATCTTCCGGCGTGGAGTATCTGGATTCTTTGTATCGGGAGTATCTCCTTACTCATGAGGATCGGGGCGTTCTGGTATGCAGATACGCTGTATGCCAAAGGATACCGCCTCGTCCGGTCCGGTTCATTCGGTCAGGCAATCCCCGCGTTTGTTCAGGCTATCAGCCTCAATAAAAACGAACCTGCCTATCACGATGAACTCGGAAGCGCATACGCCACCCTTGCCGTTGCCGCATTTGAAGGCAGTAATGCCACGCAGGCTGCGCAACTGGCTGCTCTTTCCGTCGGCGAAAGTGTTACCGCAATCAATACGTCTCCGAAGAATGTCAATTTTTATAAAACACGGACAAAAATATACTACACACTTTCCTCTCTTGAACCGACTTTTAATGCAAAAGCCATAGAAACACTCAAATATGCCGTGTCGCTCTCTCCCAATGATCCGAAGATTTACTATAACCTTGCAATTCTGTTGGGTCGCGAAGGAGATTCAGCGCAGGCAATCGTAAACCTACAAAAAGCCAAATGAAGCCTATCGTGCATGTTCCCAATTCTGTTCTCACTACCCCGGCATCCCCGGTCACCGTATTTGACGGTAAACTTGCAAAACTCATCTCGGAAATGGAAGAAACCCTGCTTGCGACCGTCAACCCGAAAGGGGTCGGTTTAGCTGCAACACAGGTTGGCGTCAGTATCCGTCTTTTTCTCACAAAACCCAACCAGCGGGCAAAAATCCGCGTGTTTATCAACCCGGAAATTATCAAAAAATCCGATGAAGTGACAGACGGCGTTCCTGAACGCGGCAATAAACTCGAAGGGTGTTTGTCCATACCGAACGTCTGGGGAAAAGTCCGCCGCACATCATCGCTTACCCTGCGGTATCAGGACGCAACGGGTACTGTACATCAGGAAGAATTTTCAGGATTCCTGGCTACGATCATCCAGCACGAAACGGACCACGTAAACGGTGTTCTTTTTACGCAACGGGTATTGGAACAACAGGAAAAACTATTCCAGGTCGCAACAGACGAAAACGGCGACGAACTTCTGGAAGAAATAAAGATCTAAAGATGACATGAATACCATCAATATCCTCTTTTTCGGATCAACCGCTGACTCTGTAATCGTTTGCAACAGACTTGCTGAACTCGTTGGATTTCATATCGCAGCCGTCGTCACTCAGCCTCCCAAGCCTGTCGGCAGAGATCACACGGTCACCGCTACTCCGGTAGAGGTATGGGCCAAAAAATACGGAACGGCAATCCTGACATTTGAAAGTGACCCCGAAAAACCATGGCTGTATAGAAACGAACAGCAGGTGATTGATACGCTGCAACCGGTACAGGCGGACCTGTTAGTGTCCGCATCCTATGGTATTAAAATTCCCTGGAATACAATCCGGGATGCCAAATTCGGCGGCTTAAATGTCCATCCGAGTATTCTTCCCTATTGGAGAGGTGCCGATCCGGTACCGTGGGCAATTATGGAAGGAGACCATCAGACGGGAGTTTCCGTCGTCACATTGTCGGAAACATTTGACCAGGGCCTGATCCTGGCGCAGGAAAAAATTGCGATTACTCCGAAAGATACGAGTGACCCGCTCAGGACAAAACTTTTTACCATAGGTGCGGATCTGCTCGCGGGCATATTACCAGTCGTTATTCAGGGAAAACTCAAGGCAACCCGTCCCGTTTCGCACATCGGAAGTGAAAAGCCCAAATACGCGCGGAAATTTACACGGGAAGACGGTTTCGAACCGTGGGAGGCGATTACTGCGGCTATATCTTCCGGTACTGATGCCGAACGGATAGAACGGAAATACCGCGCACTACACCCATGGCCGGGAATATGGACCAGGATAATACACGCACAACACAGTACCGAACCCTTACGGCTCAAAATCCTCGCCCTTCACCTGGATAATAACATCCTTGTCATTGACCAGGTTCAGATGGAAGGAAAAAAGCCAGTTTCATGGAAACAGTTTGCCGGGGCCTATCTTTCACCGCAGGCTGGTTGAGAATATTGCACGCTTCCCCCTTGACACATTTCACGCGGTTCTTTACGCTGAGTATAGATCCTAAGGAGGAATACTATATGGCCAAAAAACGATCCCGCACCCCGGTAAAACCGTCATTATCTTCAAAGATGGGAAAAGACCTCGGATCATGGAACTTTGTTATATTCTTAACTCTTGCGTTCCTTCTCCTGGTTGTCGTGGTTGCAAGCATGAAGGGTGTTGCACTTGATCTCCGGAGTCGGGCAGGACTCGCCTGTCCCAATCCGCTGGCGGCATTTAACGGACAGCTTCCGCAATCTTCGGAATGCAACGGTGAATGGAAACTGGGTTCTGATGCCCGGGGATGTCAGGTATTCCTCTGCCAACCGAAGTAACGATACCCGTTACTCATTTTTATGCGGTTGCTACTGCAGCTGATGCAGCTGCTTTTTTCTTGATATCAAACCTCACGCGCTTGATACAACTTGCACACGCATGAAGACGAGTCATGACGCCGTCAACCGGCATCGTGACCCA
>JAHFMB010000036.1:1013-8602 GCA_023269245.1 Candidatus Tayloriibacteriota bacterium | reverse complement strand
CAAATTCGTCGTAGCCAGTAAGATCGGTGACATATGCGGTATGAACTCCGGTTGGAACAGATGCAACATCTGCCGGATTCGTTGAATCGAGAGAGGAGGTCTCAACTTTTGCTTGAGTTCCTGAAATAACAGCCAACGAGCTGTCGACACGCTTGATGCGGACCGAGCCTGTAGTCGCATTGGCTGAGCTTGCAGTATACCTAAATACCACTTTTGATACCTGGCCGTCTGCGACTGTTACCGGGACAGAGCAATAACCGCCTGAACACGTCACGTTCGCAGATGAATATAATGCGGCAGAAGCCATGGAACATTCAGTGCCGCCGATTGCATAGGAGCATTGGGCAACGGACTCGTCGTAGCCAGTAAGATCAGTGGCGTATGCGGTGTGGCTGCCAACCGAGAGTGAAGTAAAATCGGCAGGATTGGCAGCAGTAAGCGTAAGTGCGTCGGTCTTTGCTTGGGTGCCAGAGAGAACAGTGAATGTGCTGTCAACGCGTTTGACGCTGACAGTTCCTGATGTTGTTTGAGGAATAGTCACAGTAACCGACGCGTTAACTGGGGTAGATGTCCCTGTCGCGTTGATACACGCCAATGAATATGTCGTACTAACTGTAGGAGTGACTGCCTGAGTGCCCTGCGCAGCCTTAGCTCCGGTCCAGCCACCCGAGGCAATACAACCGAGAGACGGGCTGGTATTGGTGTTTGTAGAAGACCATGTCAGAGTTGAAGTCTGACCAGAGACAATGGATACTGGCGAAGCGGACAGCATGACGACTGGAACCGAAGGAGTCGCTGCGGTAACCACAACCGTTACATTTACTGTCGCTGATGTCCCGCCCGCATTGATACAGGTCATGGAAAACGGCGAAGTTGCGACAGGATTGATAATCTTGGTACCCTGCGCAGCCACTGTCTCAGTCCATCCATTTGACCCAAATAAAGTACATGAGATTGGATTATTAGTCGACGACCACGTAAGAGTTGAGGGCTGACCCGAGGTCACAGAAGTCGGTGAAGCAGTGAGAGTCACAACAGGTACAGCTGGAGCGACACCGGTACTGAAGACCGTAGATGCGGTGGCTGTCTTTCCAGATACATCCGTAGCAGTTACTGTAAGAGTGTGCGCACCTGCTGCGACGGTTGATGAGTCCCAAGTAACGCCATATGGAACGGTTGTATCAGGTACCCCAAGCAATCCAACTGGAGTTCCGTCAATAGCAAATGTCACCCCAGTAACCCCAAGATTGTCATATGCAACCGCCGACAAACTAGTCGGACCATTTATATTCAAACCGCTATATGGGTATAGATTGCCAAGCCCTGGTGGAACATCAGTAGCAGGAGCAATCTTCGAGGTAACCTGGGCATAAAATGGATTGTTGATTGTAAAGTAATTCGCACTCTTGGACATGCCCAAGTATTGGCCAAACCTGTTCGCATATCGGAGCTGTAATTTGTATCTGCCTGGAGGCAAACCTGGACTAATGGTCATCCAAAGATAGTTGACGACGCCTTGCGTAGTATTAATGACTGTATCGTGTCCTATATATACAGGGTACACAACGCCTTGATCGTTGATCAGAAGGCCACTTGGGAATGTTTGGTAGCCAGAAACAACCTGAGCAGGACCACCATCGGTAATGTTCACATCCATACTCTGTGTTGCACTGGATAGGGTATACGTCTCTCCCCCGTTCGGAGAAACAGAGATACCTGAATACAAAGGAGTCCCAACGGAAGCAATCAGGCTGCGTGGACCTTCCACCAGACCAGCGGAATCACTGTAGGCAGCAACCGAATATTCATAATTAGTGCCAGGTGCAATCGGTACGTACAGACTCGGGTTGAGATATTGATCAGTATATGAAGTGCCCGTCGTAGTCGCAATACGATTCAATTGAGTAGCTATACACATAGTACCGCCACCAAGACATCGACGATATACATGGTAACCCGCCGGCCTGCCGCTCACTGGGGCCGACCACGATACGGTGATAGAACTTGGTGATGTTGCCGTTCCCCTGACGTTTAATGGAGAAGTTGGTGACGTTTGAGCAGATACGTGCGAAGCTCCGAATAGTAGTACCCCGCACAGTACGATTCCCGAAAAACAGCTGACCAATATTTTTTTCATGTATATAGTATGAAATGATAATAAATAGTATATAACGTTGCCTTGATAGTAACCTTATTTTTTCAGATTAAACACATAGGTCGCCTTTCCTGGCTTGATATCCGTCTCGGCAAGTTTGATCTGCGTAATAATGTGTGGCTGTGGATCGTTCGGATTGCTCGGGAACATGTCAGGAAGGCTATTTTGGTCATTCCCGACTATGTACACGCCGAGGGAAGGTTTATAGTACGAATTCGAGGAATCGACAACGTCAGTTATTTCAATACCGATCTCATTTGGACCGGATTTCAAGAGAGTTTGTGCCTGCTCTGGCGATATGTTTGATCGGCGGCGGGAATTGCTTGAGTCAAGTTTCATCAGTGAAGTTCCGTTGAGCGTAACATTGAACCCGAATCCTGTTCCAACATATACCTTCGCGAAATAATACGGAAACGAGCCCGAATCGAGAATGTTGAGTGGCACTGCATTGTTTGATGACGACATAGAAGTGTCCGATTGATTAGTGTTTGTAATAGTGCTATCAGGTACCTCTCCTGACGTGTCCTGTGTGCTTCCGGCATCCTGGACTTCAGCCGCATCAGTTGTGCTAGCCGTATCTGTGCCCGATTTCTGTGTCACCACAACAACCACAATTGCCACGACAATAATAAGAACAATGATAAGGATGGCTTTTTTCATAAAATATACTGATACTAAAATAAATACCGATACGCCTCAATGGTACCATGAAGCACGAGCAGTCTTGAGTGAAATGTGCTATTTCGTTGGGGAAACAGCCTAATTTATCGTTATTTTTAGGGCTATTTTGCACATCAAAAAACCAGCATATCTTGCTGGTTTTTTGATGTGCAAATTACTGTAGATTCTACCTTATTCCCTGTTTCACTATTTACGTTTCTCCACGATCTCTTTTTCCACATTACCCGGAACCACCTCATAGTGATCAAATTCCATCATGGCACTTCCCTGACCTGAGGTCATCGAGCGGAGTGATGTAGTATAGCCGAACATTTCTGACAACGGAACCTTGGCATGAATGGCGATATTTTGACCCTTTGGCTCCTGACCCTCAATCATGCCACGCTTCGAAGCGATAGAACCGTTGATATCACCCATGTACTTTTCCGGTGCGACAACTTCGAGACGCATGATAGGTTCGAGAATGACTGGCTTGGCGCGCTTTGCAGCATCTTGGAAAGCCTGCGATGCGGCAATCTTGTAAGCAATTTCTGATGAATCAACATCGTGGTATGAACCGAAGGTAAGCTCGCAGGAAACATTCACCATCTTGAATCCAGCGACAATGCCGCGATCCATAGCCTCATGGACACCCTTTTCAACTGCAGGGATGAATTCGTTTGGAATGACACCACCCTTGATGGAGTTGATGAATTCAAAGTCATCATAACGTTTGACGTTCTTTGGGATCTTTTCTCCTTCAACAAGCTTCTCCATAGGCTTCAAGGTAATGCGTACGTGACCGTATTGACCCTTACCGCCAGTCTGTTTTATGTATTTGTGTTCTGCTTCTGCAGTATTGAGAATAGTTTCGCGGTAGGCCACTTGAGGTTCACCCACGTTGGCCTCAACGCTAAATTCACGCTTCATACGGTCGACCATGATTTCGAGATGAAGTTCTCCCATACCTGAGATGATAGTCTCGCCCGTCTCTTGGTTTGAAGACACACGGAATGTTGGATCTTCGTTACCGAGCTTCTTGAGTGCCATACCCATCTTTTCCTGATCAGCCTTGGTCTTTGGCTCAATGCGGAGAGAAACCACTGGTTCCATGAATTTGATAACTTCAAGAACAATGGGGTTGTTTTCATCACAGAACGTATGCGAGGTGAGTGCATCCTTGAGACCAACAGCCGCAGCGATTTCTCCTGCAAAAACTTTCTTCACTTCTTCGCGCTTGTCAGCCTGGAGGCGGACAATACGGCCGAGGCGCTCCTTTTTTCCTGTTGTAGAGTTGTAAATATAGGTGCCAGCTTCAATCGTTCCTGAATAGACACGGAAAAACGTCAGTGCCCCGACGAATGGGTCATTCTGGAGCTTGAACGCAAGTGCGGTAAATGGCTCTTCATCTGATGCGTGGCGGATAACTTCTTCGCCCGTGTTCGGATTGATGCCCTTGATGGCAGGAATGTCCAGCGGCGACGGAAGGTAATCGACGACGGCATCGAGGACCAATTGGACACCAACGTTTTTCAACGCAGAACCGGTAAAGACTGGGAAAATCTTGTTATGAATGACTGCCTTGCGTGTAAGAGCTTTGAGCTCATCGACGCTAAATTGCGTTCCCTCGAGGAACTTGGTCATGGCAGCATCATCGGTCTCAACAATCTTTTCAACCATTTCAGCACGGAACTTCTTCGCATCTTCGAGAAGATCCGCCGGAATGTCCTTTTCAATAATGTTGATGCCCTTCTCCCCTTCGAAGGTATAGGCCTTCATCTTCATGAGGTCAACGACGCCGACATGATCTCCTTCTGTGCCAATAGGAATCTGAAAACGAACTGCATTCTTGTTCAAACGCTCGAGTATTGATTTGTATGAGCGCTCAAATGAGGCTCCCATGCGGTCCATCTTGTTGATGAAACAGAGGCGAGGAACCTTGCCGTCATCTGCATAGCGCCAGTTTGTTTCTGACTGTGGCTCCACGCCAGCCACACCGTCGAAGACCACAACCGCACCGTCCAACACGCGCAGAGAACGCTTCACTTCTACCGTAAAGTCGATGTGGCCCGGTGTATCGATGATGTTGAAGCGGACCTTCTTTGAAGTGTCCGTCTTTGGCATATAGGTTGGATTCCAAAAACAGGTGATGGCAGCTGCTGTGATAGTGATACCGCGCTCGCGCTCCTGTTCCATCCAATCAGTAGTTGTCTCACCCTCGTGCACCTCGCCGATCTTGTGGATCATGCCAGTGTAGTACAGGATACGTTCTGATGTGGTGGTCTTTCCGGCATCAATGTGGGCGATGATACCGAAGTTACGTACTTTATCGAGCGGGTAGTCGCGGTTCATAGAATAATGCTAATGATTTGGGCCGTTAATTGATAAAAGTGGACCAAAATTTAGTGATAATTAAAAAAGCGTAGGCGCTTTATGTAGAGGATAATGTACAGGAAAATGGCGAAATAATCAATTCCTTGTGACGGTCGTAATCAATCCCCTCTTTCTACGGCATCAAATTACGTATGGACTCATTTATTCATGCTGAGATATTTTTTGTGGTGACAACAGTATCAATCATCGTGTTGAGTATTGGCGGCATCATTTCCCTCATCTTTATCATCAAAATCCTCAATAACATCCACAGGATCTCAAGAGTCATCCATACTGAAAGCAATCTTATTACCGAAGATATACAACAGTTACGCGAGACGGCGCATAAGGGCAACCTGACTGCCGGCGACATCTTCCATTTTTTTCGTGGCCTGTTCAAGCGACGAGGAGGTTGAACCAAATAACCATCACATTATAACTACGTTAATCATCACATGTATATGAATACCAAAAAATTAGTTGCCACAAACACACAATCTCATAAACTTGCCATCGGTGCAGGGATAGTTGCGTTGGCAGCAGTCGCAGCGGGCACCTATTATCTCTATGGGTCAAAAAAGGGGGTGCACCACCGCAAAGCCATCAAAAGCTGGATGCTCAGGATGAAAGCCGAGGTCATGGATGAGATTGAACAGCTTAAAAATTTGAATGAAGATCTCTACAAAGCCGCGATCACTAAGGTCGCTGATAAATACAAAACAATCAAGAATATCGATTCAGCGGAAGTTGTCGCTCTAGCTGAGCGTATGCAGAAACACTGGAAAGATATCAAAAAGGACTTACACGCGAGCGTAAAAACCATCAAGAAAAGCAAAAAAGCGGCCCAGTGACCGCTTTTTTGCATATAATCACGCAGTAAAGCTTACCTCACGCTCCCCACGACATCACGAAACATCTTTTCGATAGTTGAGGTCGAAACAGTTGCGACATAGTCAAACGGTGCGATAAGTTCTATTGACAGGACCACCCCACGATCTTTATCGGCGCTAACAAAACTATATATAAGCGCCTCGCCAAGTTGACCTGAAATATAGTTACCTTTTATTGCCCCGATAGTTTCTGTTTTTGATTCATTCACCATGCCGCTCTCACGAATAGCCTTGAGCTCGCCTTCCGTGTAATACGCAAATAATTCCGCCGTGCTCGATGCCGCCTTGGATAAGATGCCAAAACTAAGACTAGGTGGGTGCACGGACATGCCCCGGGACATAAACTCGATGACACCAAAGTTATCTTTTGTGGATGTGGCAAATATACTCCGCGGGTACCCGAATGAAATACCCGAAGCCTTGTCTGTATATGGAGTGAGGGCAAATGTCGTCGTCTTTGTCGAATGTGAGCGGCTTGAAAACACCACGGCGGCTATTACCACCAGAATTGCGACAACCAGAATGACATAATTTCGAATAGGATTCATGATTACCACGCAAAGTGAGCAAACGCCTTGTTGGCTTCTGCCATCTTATGCATGTTTTCACGCTTCTTGATCGCCTCACCTTCGTTCTTTGAAGCAGCAATAATCTCGTCTGCAAGTTTCTCAGCAATCGGCTTGCCCTTCTTTGAGCGAGCTGCCTCAACAATCCACTTCATTGAAAGTGACTGGCGGCGTTCTGGGCGAACTTCACGAGGAACCTGGTAGTTTGCACCACCGACGCGGCGTGAAAGAACTTCCATGAGCGGCATAGTGTTCTTGAGAGCGGCCTCGAAGACTTCGAGCGGGGTCTCAGTCTTCATCTTTTCCTTGATCATGATCATACAGTCAGCAACGATACCGCGAGCGATATTCTTTTTGCCGGATTCCATAATGTAGTTGGTAAACTTGCCCAGTTTGAGCGACTGGTAGTTCATATCTGGCCTCAAGTCCCTTTTGATGTTTATTTTTCTTCGCATAGTAGTTAAATAGAATTATGATTTAGGATGTAGGATTTAAGAATAATCGCATTGTACTTACTCATAAATCTTAAATCGTACTTCTTAAATCTTACTTTGCCGCCTTTGGCTTCTTGTTTCCATATTGGCTGCGACCTTTGCGACGCTTCTCTACTCCTGCTGCATCCAAGACACCGCGAACTACGGTATAACGGAGTCCAACGTCCTTTACGCGACCGCCGCGCAAGAGAACAACTGAGTGTTCCTGGAGGTTGTGACCTTCTCCTGGGATATAGGCAGTAACTTCCATACCGTTTGAAAGACGAACACGAGCAATCTTGCGGATAGCTGAGTTAGGCTTCTTTGGGGTCTTGGTAGTAACTTTGACGCACACACCACGCTTGAACGGGGCCGGAAAGAAAACCGGGTGGTTCTTGATGGTGTTGAATGTACGCGTAAGAGCAACCGACTTTGACTTTCGGGTGAAACGAGTACGATTCCGCTTCGTGAG
>JAHFMB010000036.1:0-1003 GCA_023269245.1 Candidatus Tayloriibacteriota bacterium | reverse complement strand
GCTGATTTATTGTAGGCATTCGTATGTTGTTGTGGCGATCCTGAATTCTTCACCAATACACACATGAGTGGCCGAAGCCGGTGCGTATCGATTACTCATTCTCGCCTTAATAATGTACCGTGCTCCCTAAGGAGACAGTGGGGATACCTTAGCATGAGAAATAGGGTTTGGCAAATTACAAACAAAAAGCGCCACTTCCCCACACAGTCAATGGGAGGTGGCGCATTCTCGGTCGTTACCCCAAGACAGGCTTGGAGTCGTTACCGAAATAGAGGCCGGGGGCGATGCATAGGCGCACCCCGGCGGAATCGGAGGATCCCCAAATCAAAATAATCAACCATGCGTTTCAGTTGCTATTATACCACTTTAATAGTCACAATGCAATACCTGTAAAAACCTTGAAAATAGGCCATATTACGGGGGAAATGAACTGCCACAAGAAAATAATGAGAACGATTATAAGAATGGGGGCGTACATTTCCAACAACTGCCGAGTCCTACCATACTGGTGTGGTAACAAAGAGAAAAGGAGTTTTGATCCATCAAGTGGGGGGATCGGGATGAGATTGAAGACCGCCAAGGTCACATTGATGAGTACAATGTAGAGTGCAATTTCAATAAATGGTGTCATCACTCCCTGTTGAGTAAAGCGAACGATGAGGCCAAAAATGAGGGCGATGATGAGATTTGAAGCGGGGCCTGCGAGGGCAATTAGGAATTCTCCTCTACGCTTGTCCTTCAAGTTGTAGGGATTGTACGGAACCGGCTTCGCCCAGCCAAACGTAAAACCGGCGATCGAAGTAATCAAGGGAACAATAATCGATCCGACAGGGTCAATATGTTTCAATGGATTCAATGTCAGCCTCCCCTGCAGTCGTGCAGTTGGGTCGCCCAGCTTGTCAGCCATGTAGCCGTGCGCCACTTCATGAATAATGACCGAAAATATGAGGATAATGAGTGAAAGGATAGTGAGCATACTGTCTTGATTTCTTTGAAACCCTAT
>JAHFMB010000035.1 GCA_023269245.1 Candidatus Tayloriibacteriota bacterium | reverse complement strand
CATCAAGCGGTGGTGTTGTAAGTGCTCGTTCAACATCCCATCCCAAAACCCGTAGCCGTTGCCAGAGAGTTTTAAAGGGGATACCGACAGTATGAGCCCATTCTTTTATACAAAGTGTTTTTCCTTGGAAGGTAATAAAAACCGTAGAACGTCTGTTCTTCGACTGTTGCTTTGGGGTTGCCCAACAGCAATTTTCCTTGGAATAACCTTTGTTGTTATCAATGCGCTCAAGCTGAAGACCCTTTTTATAACTCTCGAACATATCGGCTATGAAGTTCTGGACATTATGCCATTGTTCGCAAACGGTGATTCCGCGGCCACCATAACGGGAATATGCTTGGCATTTTGGATCATAACAACGATCCATCATGTTAACCCATCGGGCGAAAAGCGGATGATTCCAAGCGCCATGTTTTGTAACCCTTTCACGGTGAAGGCATCCACAGCTTCCCGAATCCCCGTTGCGAAGTTGACCTGTTTGCACATAGTGCGGTTCGCTTCCACAATCACATTGACACAAGGCAAGGTATTTATACGTTCCCTTAACCTTGTGCAGGGAAAGAATCGTGTAGCGTCCGTACTTCTGCCCAGACTTAATAGTTTCAGACTTCCAAGGTACAAGTTTTCGTTCCATTTCGGGCCTCCTGATATATATGGATTAATATATCAGGAATAACCAATTAAATCAAACCAAAAAGGAGAACTACCATGCCGAAAACTGGTATTTCACTATTTTCTTCGCTGGCCGCGCATTTCAGGGCGGTAGTGAGAAAAGCAGCAGCATACACCGTGCTTGCCACGGATGAAAAAATCGAGATTAACGGTACGTACACCATGACGTTGCCTGTGCTCTCGACTATGCAAGGAACCACAATGAGCAAAAAGCTCTATTGGTTCAAGAACGTTCATGCAACATCACTCGCTACCATAGCGGCGGGCACTGGGAACACCCTCGGAGGCCGGACGAGCATCGGATTGAAGCCGGGTGAGTCTCTCATTATTTCCGCCTACAACACGGCTACCAACTGGGATATTTTGTGGCCGTCGCCGATGGCACCGGGGATTCGGAACTTCGTGACGCTGATAGCTGAAACGAACGACACGACAGCCGTCAATGTTATCGATGCGACCGGATGCCCTGTTGTAGGGCAGATTGTGAGCGTCGTTTCCTACGCTCTGAACGCAACAGCGGCGAACATCCTCGTGAAGAACACGAACGGCACAGTATGCACAATCGCCAAAGGTACATCAGCGGGCGGAGCAGTCAGTGCAACGGACCTCACAACCCCGCAGATGGCTGTGGGTGACCTGCTCACGGCCGAATCCAGTGCAACGAACGGTACGTCTCGCGTGGAGATTATTATCTCCTGCCAGACGCTTACCGTAGACGGTTAATGTTTTTTTAACTGACTGTCTGCCAGTAACTTAGTTGAACACTTGGGGCCGAGCGTTGCAACCTCCCGGCGCTCGGCCTCTTTTCTCGGAGGTAAGAGGAGAGATTTAATGACACTTAGAGTCACTATCGGAATACCTAACAGAGACGATTTCAAGGCAGAGATGGTTGCCAACCTTATGCGGACAGTCACACAGACAGGAGGGTTGGTTAACTTATCAATGCCGACCAGTTGCTACATCGACGACCTGAGAAATCAGTGCTGGGACGACGCAAAGGCTTTTAATTCTGACTGGTTTCTCTTTATGGACACTGATAACAGTATTGACTATGCGGGAAATGCATTTCAGAAAATGGCTTCACTCGGGAAAGACGTTGTGTCTGGAATTTATGTGCAGAAATCTTATCCGTACCGGCCTCTTGTCTACAGATTTACGGAGGAAGGCCTTATCCAGAACTGGAAGGATATTCCAAAAGAACCTTTCAAGGCTGACGCTACCGGGTGCGGCCTGCTTCTTATTTCGCGCAAGGTCATGGATGCCTTTACGCCTGAAGTTGAAAAGAGACTCGGGCGACCGTTCAATTTTCTCCGGTACGGCGAACCAAACATGCTCCGCGAAGATCCGGCTTTCTGCTGGCGCATTCAGCAACTCGGGTTTGAACTGTGGTTCATTCCTGAAATCAAGATGGGACACCACGGAAAACAGAAATTCACGCTTGATCATTTCGAGACAACAAAAGCGATGATTGAAAAATCACAGGCATCCGTTGATTTTGGGATTGACGGCTGGATGGAGCAAAGAGAACTTGAGTTTTTGAACGAACAGGCCAAGCAGATGGAGAGCATTGTGGAAATCGGCTCCTGGAAGGGCAGGAGCACCAAGGCCCTTCTCGATGGCTGTCCGGGAACCGTAACTGCTATCGATCACTGGAAGGGATCAGACGACATACGTGAACTCGCAGAAACTCATGATGTTTACGCTGAGTTTATGACAAATGTCGGACACTACCCGAATCTCAGGGTAATTAAGAAACATTCACTTGAGGCGGCGGCAAGTTTGAACGGAGATCGGTTCGACATGGTGTTTATCGATGCCAGCCATGACTACCATGATGTGAAGGCCGATATAAGGGCTTGGCTTCCGAGGGCAAAGAAGATCATTGCCGGCCACGATTACTGTGATGGATGGCAAGGAGTCAAGAAGGCTGTCAATGAGAAATTCGGCGACCGGGTACGGCAGACAGAAACTATCTGGTACGTAGACCTTACCGAAACGAGGTAAACGCGATGGAAATGACGGACATGAAGTTGCCAAAAAAATCTGAAAAGGAAATGAAGAACATGGGTATGCCTGCCACATCTTCCGGCATGCAAGATGAGTACCCCTACGGATTGCGAATCTCGCTTAATAACGAGCAACTTGCGAAACTCAACATCGGCGCTCACAACGTCGGCGATGAGATTGAAATCGAAGCCACAGGAAGCATCATCAGCAAGAGCGAGAACGAACAACAGGGCGGCAAGGCTGAGAAGCACCTGGAAATCCAGATCAAGAAAATATGCATCGTGTGCGGCTCTGACGAGGAATATATGAAAGACGACACCCCGACCGACAAGCGCATAGCCATGTCGCGCAACCGGCAGGGAAAATCCGGAGGGACAAAATGAAAAAGCTGTTTTTCGTTATCGTATTGATACTGGCATTATGCTCAACAGTATTTGCAGGCGTCAACAGTAGCATCGATGCAAACCGGGACACGCTGTCAATGCTGGCCACATTTACGAGTACGAGCACCGTAGAGACCTCGGTATCTTTTCAGGTTTCTGCCAATGGAGGCACACTATCCACAGCAGCAACGTCTTATACCGTGACCACAGGAAAAACGCTCAAGGTACAGACGATCGCGGCGGCCTGCAGGGGTGGAGGTTCTTCACCTGCTGCTTCAACGGCCACACTCAAAATAAAGGTAAATGGTGTGCAACAGGGACAAAATTATCAGGTGGCTTGTCCAACAACGGCCACGGCGAGTGCAACAAATTTCCCGTCCCTCCCGATATGGATGGACCTAGACATTAGATCCGCATCTGCCATAACGTTTACGCTCACACTATCGAATTGGAGTTCGTCAGTCAACACGCCAATATTAGATTTGAGTGTTTTTGCGTATGAGTTTTGATTTTAGACGACGATTGCTAGCCTGTTATTTGCGTGTCGCCCATAGGCAATTATCTGGATCGTAGTTGCCGTTGTTGTCAACGCGTTCAAGAGTGTGTTGAGGAGTAGGTGGATGCCCCATATCTGCAATGGGGCAGTGAGTCAAGAAATTTAAATGATAACAGAGGTCAATACTAGGAGGATACGGCAATGCGAAAAATAACGGCAATTCTTATCATTTGTTTGCTCTTTACAAGCATCAGTTATGCCGGAATCGTCAAGTACCAAGGGGCAGCTACGAAAGGCAGCGCGGTAGCGGTATATCTCTACAACACTGGAACACCGGCAACGCTATTCTCGGATGCGACAGGAAAGACGTATCAGGGAAACCCGGTCGCGGCTAATAATAGCGGCACTTACTCGTTTTACATTGAGGAAGGCCAGTACGATCTCTACGTATCGCTTGCCGGAACTACCACAGCTACCCGTAATGTCTCAATCGTTGCGCCATCTCTAACTGTAACGAATACTTGGACGGGAACGAATACGTTTTCCGGAACGACATCGGGTACAGTCACCGGGAATGTGACTGGGAACCTTACCGGTAATATCGTCTCGACGGGGACAAATACCCTACTCATTACAAATATGACCGGCACGACAACGATGAGCGGTGTCATTTCCCTGCCGTCTTTGACGACCGGCAAGGCCCTCTGTCTGACGGCCTCGAACATCTTGGGTTATTGTTCGACAACTCCGACAAACGGCGCATGTACCTGTAATTAACATCAGGAGGGTAAACGATGTCCGACTTAACCACAAAACAGCGCAACAATCTTCCGGATTCAGCTTTCGTATTTTCAAAGGAACGGAAATACCCATACCATGACAAAAATCATGCGAGGAACGCATTGGCACGGGTGGCGCAGTTTGGAACTCCTGAGGAGCAAGCCAAAGTCCGAGCCTCAGTAAAAGCAAAATTCCCCGATATCGGAGATCCCGACAAAGATGAAGAAATGCAACCGTCAGAGCGCATCGGTGCATGGAGAAAACGTAAGCGAAAGGGAAAATAACATGGGTAAACGAGGACCGAAGTCAAAGGCAGAGAAGGAAGAAGCGAAGAAGATTGCGGATGGCACGGAGCCTGCCGTAGAACCGGAAGTTGGTACGCCTCCGCCTCCGAGTATTGACGAGGCGAATCCTCCGGAGATCATTGAGGCTCAGCCCGAGCAGAACATAGCGGCAACGGATTGTTATCGGTATCACAATGACCATGAGCCCAAGATATTCAAAAAGGGCGGCGTCATCCCCGACGGATGGATAGAAGATCAGACGAGCCTTGCGGTCGTGTGGACGCATGATGATTATGGGAAATGGGCTAAAAAACTTAAATAGCAGGGGTGAGCCATGATTTTTACAGCAGCAAGCGAGCTAATCCAGGCGTCACTGGAAATGATTGGCGTCCAAGACCCTGCCGAGGTTATGGAAGCCGGACCTGCGGCGACCGGACTTCGCACGCTCAATCTGCTCCTGGACGCGCTGAGCATCGACCGGGGGAAAATTTATATTCGTACCGAGAACATAAAAGTTCTGACCATCGGAACCGAAAAATATACCATCGGGGCAGCCGGAGATATTCCCACGGTTACTCCAATCACGATCGAGCAGGCATATTTGCGAGAAACCACGCTCAGCATTGACTATCCGCTCCGGGTAACCATGACACAGGCCGAACGGAACGCCCTGCCGCTCAAAAATATCCAGACCATACCGGAAAATCTCTATTTTACGGGCGGTACTGACCCAGGCACGATCTATTTCGACTACCTGCCGGACAAAGCGTATGAACTTCACCTGTTCTCCGTCAAGCCCTTTACAAAACTGACGGCGATTACGGATGCGCTTTCCGTTCCCGATGGTTACGAAGCATTTATAACCGCTGCACTCGGTGTATGGCTTTGCTTGCCATTCAGCGTACCGATACCGCAAACACTGGCGGCCATTGCAAAACAAATTGAAAACATGATCGACTCAAAGAATTTGGAACTGCCTCCCACCTGGGAAGATAAGTCACAGCCGGGAACGATGAATTGGAGCCGCAGCAGTGATAGTGGCAACCGTAGGAATATCTACACATTATGAACATACCTCTCACCAAAAAAGCCTATCTCGTAGACGGAGAGCGCTCCATCAACTTGTATCCGGTGTTCAATGCCGCGAGAAAGGTTTATGAGTTTTTGAATTGCGAAGGTTTTGAACAATTCGCTACGCTCAGCGGGGCCGCTATCCGGGGCATGTGGGTTCCTACAAACGACGAAACGAAAATGATCGTCGTGGCAGGAAATAAAATTTATAAGGTGCTGACCGACGGAACAAAGACGGAGAATGCCATAACGCTTGACACGTCATCAGGCCTCGTTGAAATGTCCGATAACGGGACTCAGGTGATGGTGACTGACGGGACTTACGGATATACCTACACGCTGGCAACGGATGTGTTTGCGAAGATAGGAGACGCTGATTTCCCAGGCGGCGGTTCAAATACGTTTCTTGACGGTTATACGATTGTTTGCAAGCCCAATTCGCAACAAGTCAACTCTTCAGATGCGTATGATTCTACGGCATGGAATGCCCTCAATTATGCGAGCGCAGAAGGCGTCCCAGATAATTTGCAGCGGTGCATCGAATATAATCAAAAACTTTGTTTTTTTGGCATTATCTCAATAGAAGTATTTTTCAATGACGGAGGTTCTGGATTTTCATTCTCCCGTCTTGATGGCGCGGTGGTCGGATTCGGCCTCGCTGCGAAAAATAGCTTATCGAAAAACGATCAGGCGCTTTATTTCCTCGCTCGGTCTACCGCTCCGCAGGGTGAACGGGTGATCGTTGAGGCGAGGGGGCTTACTCCTAAAATTATTTCCACTCAAGGTATCAATGAACTTCTCGCTACGCTTACCAATACCGCTGATGCTGAAGGCTTTGCGTATATGCGGGAAGGACATTCTATGTATGAAATCACATTCCCGATCGACAATATAACCCTTGTTTATGATGCAAAGGAAGGAATGTGGCATGAAAGAAAGTCTCTCGATGCCAACGGAAACGAGATCAGGCATCGGGCTCGGTGCTATGCGTACTTCAACGGTTTTCACATGGTCGGAGATTTCGAGACGGGGAATATCTACAAACTCAAAGCCGATGTCTATACGGAAAACGGGCGCATGATACGGCGTAAACTGATTACGCCTGAAGCCACGGACCAGACGAATAACAACAGGTTCATAATTCCAAAGGTTATTGTGCCCATGAAGACCGGGGTAGGACTTGCCAATGGTCAAGGTTCTGATCCGCAACTTATGTTCCGGTATTCGAAGGACGGAGGGAATACATGGAGTAATGAGAAACAAACATCATTCGGCAAACTCGGGGAATATAACAAAATTGTGAAATTCGGACCATTAGGGCAGATGCGAAGAATTAATTGTGAACTCTCCGTATCTGATCCGGTTGAAGTGAAATTTGAAGGGCCGCTGATTATACCTAAATGATAAACGTAAACGAATCTCCCATACAGCAGTTTTTCCTCGACTCTGAGAAAACAAAACTCAGCCCCGTAGCGGTTATGTTCTTAACTCAACTTGCACGGGTGGCGCAGGGGAAGGATGTAAGTGCGGTCAATGCAAGTTTATTAGAAGGTCATCCGGCATCTTATTTTTTAGCTGCTGCGAACGCAACGCCCAGACGGTGTGGTGATGGAACGAATAATAACGAGCAGACAATAACGTCAGCAGGATCTCTTACGCTTGCCCATAATCTTGTAGGAGTGACAGACCCGGTATTGATACAGGTGGATGTCTATCTGATATGCAAAACGGAAGAAGCTGGATATGCAGTTGGGAACAGAGTAAAGGTGCCTGTGTTTTTCTCTGTGTTTACAACTAGTGATATACCAAGGGGCATGTCGCTAACTGTTGATTCAGCCAACCTGAATATCAGGTATGGCAATGCATCGACGGTGTATGAGCTTGTTAATAAGACCTCAGGGGCTATGACTAATGCTACTAATGCCAACTGGAAAGCAATTTTCGTGGCGAGGATATGATCTACCGCAAACTCGAACCGAACGAATACGAGCGAATTATAGAAATGGTCATAGACTTCTGTGATGAAACGAATGCGGATGATACTGCTATCACGGCAATCATAACCCGAATGGGAGAAGGCCGAACAACCGTATTTGCGGCAGAGAACGGGCAACTTTGCGGAATACTCGGCTATTGCACGGCCGGCGAAGTCGCCATTCCTGATTTCTTCTATGTGCTTCCTGAGAAAAGGAAAGGGACCGTTGGCGGCAGACTTTATAACATGGCGATTCGGTACGCAAAGAAGCATGGAATTAAAAAGGCTGTTCCGATGGTCACGATAGACAAAGAGCCGATTTACACGAAACTGGGATTCAAGCGCAGCAAGTTTATACTGCTTGAGAAGGAGTTATAGCCATGAGACATGATAGAAAGCAAAGAATGATGGGCATTGCCGACCCAATGAATACTCAAATTGTGCGGTTCAATACTGGCTCGAATGACATGGGCGCAATTGCCAATGCGTATGAATCAAAGAAGGCAAACAAGGAGGCAATGAATCAGCAAAACCTCTGGAACATCATCAACATGGACCAGCAGAAGAAGATGTACAACCAGAACCGAGCTGACCTCCTGCCTTACACAGAGGCGGGATATAAATCCCTTGCCGAAATTCAAGCGCTCATGGGGCAATCTGATATCCCGACACGGTTCTATTCTCCTGAAGAGCAGGCACGAAAGACAGAGATTGAGGCGCAAATGAAGAAGTACGGTGGGGGATATGGCGGCAGCTCGTCGGATAGTGCGGGCGGCTTTAAAGGGCTTTTACAAAAGGGAAACGCCGCTATTTCAAAAATTGATCCTGCTCAAGCATGGGTAGGGTCCAAAATGTTTGGAAGCGGAGGCGGGAAAGGCCCTGACTATGCGGCAGGCTGGGCGATTTATAATCAACTCCAAAAAAACAAACTTCAAAAAGAACTTGCCGGACTCGGCAGGGACTACACACCTGAAGAGCAGGCGCAACTCAAGAGAGACGCTCAGACAGCGGCTTTCTCCCGCTTCCGCACAGATCCCGGATATGAGTTTGCTGTGAATCAGGGTGTGCAGGCACGCGACCGAAGCGCCATGAAAAACGGCGGCTTGTTCTCGGGCCGTCAAGCAATGGCCTTGCAGGATTACGGCC
>JAHFMB010000034.1 GCA_023269245.1 Candidatus Tayloriibacteriota bacterium | reverse complement strand
TCCCACAGACGGTTATCGGTCCGGCCTATACCCAGTATGTCCGACTCCGGACGATAAAGACGGCTTGCTTCAAGCCCTGGGAGAAAAAGAACACTTGAACAGCATGCCGCTACCGGCTTTTCTTCCAGCGGATCGTGGTCGAGCCATGGAGTGAATGAAACCAAACCCTGAATACTATTGGTGGTTTCTAGGGACGCACGTGACTCAACCATCGGTCCTTCAGGACTGCCCCACCAATTACCTTCAGCCTGTACTATGCTAAATGCATCATTCCGTACTGCATGCTGGATATTTGCGATAAATCGCGACCCGGAAATAGAAACTGACGATGGATCTGCTGATTGCGCGTGCACTGTATTGATGAGACCGACCTTTTGTACTAGTGTGCGCATCCAAGACAACAATCGGTTGCTATGTGCACGAGTCTGGAACACCGCGCCACCATCCTTTACAATCATGCCATTTAGGTTGTCTTGAACGGTGCTGCCAGTGATACCAACGGAACTATGTTCAATGATGACGCCGTCGGCATTGATCCCATCTATCATATTTGAAATAGTACTTGTCGCAATATGTCCTACCGCCCCGCCAAACATGAGTGGTCCCTTCATGGAGAAATCAGAAAATGATATGTCCGCCTGACCATGATCTACTGTGATGCCCCATATGTTCCTGATCATAATATGCTCAGCCTCAGTGCCCTGTAACACAAGTTTTCCGGCAACATATATATACGGATCGTACGGTGAATCTGGATCAAGAGTGATTTCGACGCCTGGATGTATTGTAAGTGTGAGTCCAGCAGGGACAGTCACAACATCTTGTAGAATATACGGCCCAAGTTCCTTGCTCCAAACCGTATCCGCCTGGAGATATCCGTCTGTCACACGAGTCTCTGCATGTACGTTCGGAAGAAACCCAATAAAGGCAACCAAACCAGTTGCGACCCCGGTAAGTATAATGTGAAAAAAGTCTTTCATATGCATTAAGAGATTAGATACTCTGATAATGCATGAACGGTATCAAACTAGACTGGAGAAACGCTGAAGAAGCGATGAAGATTCGCTGGAGTCCCCAACCTATGATGAAATATTAAAGCGCTGAACTATAGTGTCCAACAATGTATAAGACGCCAAAACTGACGATGAGAATCAACATGAAGCCGATGAGAAATCTGAAAAAGCTTCTATCAAAAGGATTAACCATGTCTCTAGTATATCAGAAACCGAAAGCCGCCCGAAGGCGGCCTGCGGTTTTCCTGAAGAGAGAAACTAGATGACTGTCTCTGTCTTGAGCGCGCCATAGTCATAGTAAATGACTGTGTTGGCGTTCAGACTGCCTGAGGAAGTGCCATACTTGATGCCAGTAATTGAGAACGTCCTCTGGACAACTCCTCGTGGAGGATCGTTGTTAAATGAACCGCTCCACTTGAAGGTACGTGAACCTCCAGCTGGAACTACGAAGTATACGCCAGTGCTGTCACCAGCAACTTCGCTCGGAGTAGCAGTAACAACGGTCAATGTCGTTGAGGCATTGGCGGTTGTCGCGTAGCCTGTGCTTGTTGTCGCCAGTGCTGTCACTGGATTTGCACTCACAAACAGCGTGTCATTGCCCGCGGTGATGGTATAGGTGAATGACACCGGCTGAGCAACCGTGATGTTGTTGCTCATGACCGGCGCCCCGAGAGTCGCTGTCGGAGCGACACTAAAGAGATTGGCGTCGCTTTCGTGGAAGGTGAGATCGCTCGTAGCAATATCGGCATCATTTATGTCAATTGTATTGAATGACGCGTCTTCAACCACCGGATTGTTGCTCGTCCCACCTGATGTACCAGAAGCAGAAAGTGTGCTCGATGCTGCGGCTCCGTTGAGAGCATGATTGACACTCTTCTTGATCCGCGCAATCAACGCAACCGGAACATTGACGTCTTTCGGCAATGGAATAGACATGTTGTTGAACACAGTCAGGTCGCCAAGGTTTCCATTTGCGATCGAGTCAGCAGAATAGACCAGGTCACCAACTTTGATCTTGATGTCACTAAAGATCTCCGACGGTGCAAGGCCGTTTGTACTAATGTAGAGAGATGCCTTCCTCAAGACGCCATCTTTGTTCTGGGACTTGAAATTGGCGACTCCCAATACAACATTGTCAGTCTCTCCGGAAGAGGAGACGGTGATAAGCATATTTGGGGGCGATTGGTCATTGAGGGTAATGACGATCTGGCTGCTATTCCCCCCTGTGTAGCTAAAGGTCCTGTCATCACCAACTGTCTGTGTGTCTGAAACGCCAGTACCGTCAACTGCGCGAACCTGTGCCTGACCGATAGTGACCGTAGCTGCGCTGCGATCTGAGATCGGAAGCATGGTTACATTGATCGTGAAGTAGCGGGTAGCTGCCTTTGGAACAATGTAGTTAACCGGGACGTACAAGCGATAGCTTGAACCAACGGTCAACTCGGTAAAGTCATTGGCGGTAAGACCTGACTTCTGAGCAACAACTGCACCTGAGTCATCCTTGATGGTAACCGATCCAGCGATGAGCCAGAGGCGGGTATCAAAGTCGAGAGAGATGCTGGTAACCTGCTCGTCTGAAGCTGCTGCCTGCAATTTATAGCGAGCAACATCTTCTGCCTCACCCTTGTCGAGAGAAGCACCTGAAGGTGATCCCTGGAGCGAGACTGCGAGAGTTCCTGCGATGCCAGGAGTAGTGATTGAACCTGAAACTACCGGAGTACCGACTGGAGCGCCAGCAACTGGAGTACAGGTGTAACCTACTGGGCAAGCTGATGAAGGAACTGAAGCAACGCTCGCAGTACCATTCAATGCTGCACGAGTAAGAGGACCTACGAAACCGGTTGAAGGAATACCCTTCGATGTCTGATACTTCTGGACTGCCATCTTGGTTTTTGCGCCAAAAAAGCCCATCGCAACTCCTTGAGGCATGACGAGGTGACCTTCCCTAACAAGAATCGCCTGAAGAATAGCGACTTCCGGATTGGCCGAACCAACCATAAGGTTATTAACAAAGGTCGTCTGGGCACCCACGACTGAAGCGAAAGCCAAAACGGCTACGCCTGAAGCAATAAGAATCTTTTTCATTGATAATACGTTAAATTGGTAAGTACTAATATAATGCACACTGTAGGAACAGTGGACTAATTATATCATCTACAGACCCAAAGACATACGCGCCCTATTCACAGTCAAAATAAGGCCTATACCTACTGGAAACGGATACTCTTGATGATTTCTTTGAAGGCATCCTCAGACCTATACAGCGTCTGGGTAGAGGAAGCATTTGTTTCTGAACGAATGATGAGTCCTAAAGTATCATTGATAGTTCCGTAGACGGTGTGCCGCAGTTGGTCAGGTCCAATTTCTGCCCTAAATCCCTCGAACTGCCCTATCTGGATGATCGAGTTTGTCGTCTGATTTGGATTATTAAAGAGGATGCTGTTATAGAATTTCTTATCATTGCTAACGTCCTCTGTACCCTTTTCAATAAAAACAAGGAGGATGTTGGCGTTGTCCGGCGCAGAAAGTTTTACTATTGCAACCTTTTCCGGACTTTTAATCTCCTCAAGCGCGTAATCAGAAGTATACGAGAATGACATGCCCAAATCCTTGTTGGTATATGTTTTTTTAGAGGCTGTTCCTGCTGATGAACCGGCAAAAATTATCATAAGAACAATAACAACGATTGCTATGGCGGCGAGTGGGATACGTGCGTATATTTTTTGCATGATTGGTCGATTATATCATGCCACGCCTCCCCAGCAACACAAAAACCGCCTTACGGCGGTTTTTGTGTTGGTATTCCTGAACTTTCGCTCAAGATACTGAGACAATCACACTCGAACCTAACTAAGACTAGATGACTGGCTCGACCTTGAGGGCGCCGAGGTTGTAGTCAATGTAGTTATCGTTAAGGTTTGTGGTGTTGGTGTCATAGTAGACCTTGGTGACGTAGAAGGTCCTCTGAACAACTCCTCGTGGAGGATCGTTGCTGATAGAACCGCTCCACTTGAAGGTACGTGAACCTCCAGCTGGAACTACGAAGTATACGCCAGTGCTGTCACCAGCAACTTCGCTCGGAGTAGCAGTGACTGATGTCAATGTAGACGAAGCGTTAGCTGCTGTACCATAACCTGAGGTTGTGGTCGCGAGAGCTGTAGTAGGAGCTGCTGCAACGTACAAGGTGTTGTCACCGGCTGTGATCGTGTAAGTGAACGATACAGGCTGTGCAACTGTGACGTTGTTGCTCAATACTGGGCTACCCAAGGTTGCTGACATAGCACTCAAGATTGCACCGCTTGCTGACACAGTGATATCGCTACCAGTCAACGTTGTAGTGTTAACTGAAACTGTGTTGTAAGTTGAATCTTCTGCGGCTACGTTTGTCGTGTTTGCCTTGATGGTTGACGAAGCTGACTTGCCGTCGAGAGCACCTGTTGAAGATGGTTGTGCAACGTCACCCAAAACGGTAACAGTTGTGTAGACATCCTTTGCCAACGGAATGTTCAAGTCGGTGAACGTAAGAGTTGACGACGAGGTCGTGTTTCCAAGAGTATCGACGTTCGTTGTGTTAGCTGTATACGTCATGCTGCCGGCCTGAATCTGGAAGCGAGTGAACAATGTGTTGACGCTCGTTCCGTCCGTGTTGATATACACCTTGAGGGTGCGAAGAACTGCATCCCTGTTCTGGGACTTGAGATCAAACTTTGCAAGAACGACACCTTCGGTCTTGGTTGAGTTTGAAATCTGAACCAACCTCTTGAGAGGTGAGTTTGCATTCAACGTAGCGATAACTGAACCAGTGTTGCTACCTGTGTAGCTAAAGGTCCTGTCATCACCAACTGTCTGTGTGTCTGAAACGCCAGTACCGTCAACTGCGCGAACCTGTGCCTGACCGATAGTGACCGTAGCTGCGCTGCGATCTGAGATCGGAAGCATGGTTACATTGATCGTGAAGTAGCGGGTAGCTGCCTTTGGAACAATGTAGTTAACCGGGACGTACAAGCGATAGCTTGAACCAACGGTCAACTCGGTAAAGTCATTGGCGGTAAGACCTGACTTCTGAGCAACAACTGCACCTGAGTCATCCTTGATGGTAACCGATCCAGCGATGAGCCAGAGGCGGGTATCAAAGTCGAGAGAGATGCTGGTAACCTGCTCGTCTGAAGCTGCTGCCTGCAATTTATAGCGAGCAACATCTTCTGCCTCACCCTTGTCGAGAGAAGCACCTGAAGGTGATCCCTGGAGCGAGACTGCGAGAGTTCCTGCGATGCCAGGAGTAGTGATTGAACCTGAAACTACCGGAGTACCGACTGGAGCGCCAGCAACTGGAGTACAGGTGTAACCTACTGGGCAAGCTGATGAAGGAACTGAAGCAACGCTCGCAGTACCATTCAATGCTGCACGAGTAAGAGGACCTACGAAACCGGTTGAAGGAATACCCTTCGATGTCTGATACTTCTGGACTGCCATCTTGGTTTGTGAACCAAAGTAACCAGGAGTTGCTACGCCTGAAGCGATAGCTGGGATGCTGAAACCATTGGTGTTGAGCCAGGTCTGCAAAGCTGCGACGTCAGCACCTGTTGAACCAACCGTGAGGTTTGTTGAGAAGGTCTGAGCTGCTGCAACTGAAGCGAAAGCCAAAACGGCTACGCCTGAAGCAATAAGAATCTTTTTCATTGATTTTATAATTTAACGCACCCTCCTCTATTTTATTTATAAAGTCGAGAGAAGTTAATGCGGTTTGTAAACTAACTTGATAATACATTTCCACATATTTCGCCCACGCTATCGACACGTGAACAAAACATTTTGTGGCAAGAAGGTTCATTGGAGATTGAACACGAAAGTGCCCAACCAACAATGTGATTGAACGTTTGACGATTGTTAAGTTGTCAAAGTTCGGATCGCCCAGTGGACTAGTTCATAATCGCATTGGGAACGAATGTACAAAAGCAAAGCTTTCACACACTCGTTACAACGCATTATACCTTATATTCGTGAACACGCGCAAATGCATTGGGGATAACGAACAAGAGCCGCTATTCTTACAAAATATGGCTCTAATTCGATATAATTTCTGCAATAGAGTCATAATAGCCAAAATACGGCTAAAAGTCAATGAAATTACTATATATTGTGAGCCACCTCCCGAAGGCCTATTTGAGCGAATATCTACTCCAGCGACGCTCCCCTTCTTTCTTCACCACACCACGATCAACGAGCTCAATCAACTCGCGTTGAATGGTCTTCTCACTACAGTCTTTTATAACCTTTGAGAAGTCTTTTATGGTCAGATTTGATTGGTTTTTAAGGACATTAATGATTGAGTTCTGTCTGTTAGATTTTTTTTCCTGAACATTCGAACGTCCTTTTAAAGACCCTAATTCGTCTGTGGTATTTTGCACAGAACCTTTGTCATGTCTGTTATGATTGCCGACGGCAGCATCAATAGTTGACTTATTAGCCGGACGAAAACTGCTCGAGAAAAGATCCGATGTCTTAAAGAAATTTTCAGAAAGGACATACCCGGCATTTTCCGCACTCTCCGCCAAGCGATCTCGAAGCATGCTGACGATATTATCAATCTCACGAACAAGCAATGAATGATTCATCTCTGTAATAAGGTTGGAAATCCTCGCTACATTCAACAACGAAATAGTCTCGAGTGCGGCAGTAAATAATGATTGAATGATCGCGCTTTTATCTCCTGGAGCGTTACTCGACGCCATAAAGGACGATGACATCAATTCCATTCCATGATCGCGCAGTTCCCACTTCATCGGCTCATCGTCCTTTAGAAGACCAGAAACGAGATAAATGCCGGCAGTTATTTTTTCTGTCTTTTTGAAAATAAATAACAAATAATCTTCGGGTGAGAAAAAACCTAGTGATTTCCACTTTAATGAGTCATTAATATCCTCTTGGTTATTTTTGTCCTTTTTGTCCATGATATATTGTCCTATCTGTGTCCTTTATAAAATATAGTGTCTTTTATGAAAAAAGATGTTTCCCGCTGTCCTTGATGTGTCCATTATAGTCCAAAAGCGAATCTGCGCAAGGGGTTTATACACAGTTCAAAATATCGATTCACATATATGGTAGAATTGTATGCATGGCAGCAAAAAAACAAAAAGAGCTTGGTAAGAAAATGCATTTTTGGAGTGACATGAAAGATGAGACCGTTCGGACTATTTTGGCCTTGCTTTCATTTCTGTTGATGATTCTGTCGCTGTTAGCGGCATTCGGCAAAGCAGGATTCGGTAATTATGTCTACGAATTTCTCATGCGTATGTTTGGTGTCGGCTACTACCTTATCCCTATCGCTTTTGCCATGCTTGGCATCTCGTTCCTTCAGGGCGCTCAGCGGAAGATCGAGCCCATCAAGATTGTCGGGATGTTTTTGTTTTTCATCTCGGGCCTTGGGCTGATTCATTTGGCATACGCCGAGGCTGGTGGCCTATTCGGCCGCTGGATTGCTTCTCCACTTGTCGGCCTTTTTGATACACTGGCCACCGTCGTCCTCCTGATTGTCATATTTGTTGTTTCGATCATTATGGCATTCAATCTCCATATCACTCTCGAGATGCTGATGTTCTGGAAATGGTTCAAAAAAGCGGCGAGCCCCGAACAAGCCTTGTTGAATCTCAAGAAAACCGGAAAAATGGACAAAAATGAGGAAGGGCGCGTCGACGCGGCACTCGCGGCCCTCGAACGTGAAGGACCTATCAGCAATCTCGAACGTGAAGCCATGGAACGCGCCGCGGCCGAACAAAAGAAGCGCCAAGAAGAAAAAGCCAAAGCCGCGCCGCGCATCACCAACAGTATGGACCTCGGAGATGCCGATGTGGCATTCGCCGCACCATCGACTGTGGCCTATATGAAAGACTTCACCCCTCCCCCGCTCAACCTGCTTGAGAAGGATAGGGGCAAGCCGGAGACTGGTGACATCAAAGCCAATGCCAACATCATCAAGCGCACGCTCCAAAATTTCAATATCACGGTCGAAATGGACGAAATTTCTATCGGTCCCTCGGTTACTCGGTACGCTCTCAAACCTGCGGAAGGTGTTAAACTCTCCCGTATCGTCGCACTGAACAATGACCTTGCCCTCGCTCTTGCTGCCCACCCTATCCGCATCGAAGCCCCCATTCCAGGCAAGTCGCTTGTTGGTATTGAAGTACCTAACACCGCAAAGACTACCGTCGGCCTTGGCACGCTTCTCTCTGTTGCCGAATTCCAGGAATCCCAAAAACCATTGCTTGTTTCTCTTGGAAAAGACATTGCTGGCAAAGCTCACTTTGCCAATATCGCCAAAGCACCTCACGCCCTGATTGCCGGCGCGACTGGTTCTGGTAAATCAGTGACAATTCATGCCATCATCACATCTTTCCTTTATCGAAACTCTCCTGAAAATCTAAAATTCATCATGATTGACCCAAAGCGCGTCGAGCTCACCCTGTACAACAAGATCCCGCACCTTCTCACCCCAGTCATCACCGATCCGAAAAAGGCCATTCTCGCCCTCAAGTGGGCAGGCAAAGAGATGAGCCGACGCTATGACATACTCGAACAAAATGGCAGCCGCGATATTGATTCGTATCACAAAAACGTACTCGCCCCTGCAGTAGCAGAGTGGAAGAAGAACGGTAGTAAGACTGACGATGCCAACGTCAAACTTCCTGAGACCATGCCGTACATCGTCGTTATTATTGATGAGTTGGCGGATATCATGCAGACCTACCCTCGCGAACTCGAGTCAGCCATCGTTCGTCTCGCCCAAATGTCCCGCGCTGTCGGTATTCACCT
>JAHFMB010000001.1 GCA_023269245.1 Candidatus Tayloriibacteriota bacterium | reverse complement strand
GATATGACGGCACTCGTCTATTCTGGACTGATGAAACATGATCATGGCAAACTCGTGCCCGACCTCGCCACTTCGTATGTCATTTCATCAGACGGACTGACCTATACCTTTACCATTCGTGACAATGCACTATTTCATGATACGACTCTGGTGACTGCTGAAGACATTGAATTCACCGTCATGCGTGCACAAGATTCGACGATTAAAAGTCCAAAGCGTGCTGATTGGAATGATGTGACGGTGAAAGTTATCGATACAAAACATATTTCATTTACGCTCAAACAACCGTATGCACCATTTCTCGAAAATGCAACCCTTGGAATTCTCCCAAAACATATTTGGAGTCACGTTGATTCTGAACAATTTATTTTCAGTCAATATAATATAGAGCCAATTGGAACTGGTCCGTACAGAGTCGGCAGTATCAATCGTGACAATGGTGGACTTCTCCAATCATATACACTCGATGCATTTTCAAAATATGTTGGTGGTGAAGCATACATTTCAAGAATAGTGACGACATTTTATCAAAATGAAGGTGCAATGATCGAAGCCTACAACACTGGCAGTATTGCAAGCATGAGTTCAGTTTCACCAAAAGAGGCCGATGTCGTTGCAAAAAATTCAACAGACTCAACCGTACTCCGCTCACCGTTGCCACGCGTCATTGGCGTCTTCTTTAATCAAAACCACGCGCCGGTCCTCGCCCACAAAGAGGTCCGCGCCGCGCTCGACCTGGCGCTCCCGCGAGACATGATCGTTCAGACCGTCCTCGGTGGCTACGGTGTGGCTATTACGAGCCCGCTCCCCGTCGGTATGTTCGCTGCCACGTCGACGAGCAAAGCAATAACAGCAACCTCAACTGACAACCTCGCCCGCGCCACCACAATCCTCGAAAAGGCCGGCTGGACGAAAAACACCCTCGGTATGTACGAACTCAAGACCAAAAAATCAACCGAAACCCTCGCCTTTTCAATCGCAACCTCAAACGCTCCCGACCTCAAAGCCGCTGCAGAACTCGTCCAAGCCACCTGGAGAAAACTCGGTGCGAATGTCACACTCAACGTCTTTGAAAATGGAGACTTGAACCCGACGATTATCCGCCCTCGTGCCTACGACAGCCTCCTCTTTGGAGAAATTGTCGGACGAGACCTCGACCTATTCGCCTTCTGGCATTCATCACAACGCAATGCTCCAGGATTTAATATCGCAATGTACGTCAACGCAAAGGCCGACAAACTCCTCGAAGATGCCCGTACAACACTCGATACGACCGCCCGACTCGCCAAGTATCAGTCGTTCGCCGACATCATCGACGATGACGTCCCCGCCGCATTCATGTATTCACCAGACTTCATCTATGTTGTTCCTACCGCAATCCAAGGCATTTCCCTCGACAATATGGTCACACCAGCCGATCGGTGGAGTAATGTGAGCACATGGTACATCGCGACAGATAACGTCTGGAAAATATTTGTGAGATAAAGAAACAATCAATTAATTATCAAATTATTATAAAGTAGAAATAAAATTATTATGAACCCACAACCCCAGAATTCCGACATCAACACAGACCTGAAATCAACAACTCCCCCAACGACAGCAACGTCGACCAGCACACCTGGAGCACATGCCCCACGCCGACCTGGCGTCGGTGCGGGGCAACATGGCCGTGGTCCACAACGAGGTGGTCACTCCAGCAGTCGCAGTGGCGGCCGTGGAGGACGAGGTGGCAGCCGCCGCAGCCCAACACAGAACTCTCCCCTCCAACACCGTGAAGAGAGCAATCATCCTGGCAAAAAAGTCGAGGATACTATTCCCGCACTTGATCCACAGAGCATTCGCATCGTCCCTCTCGGCGGTGTCGAGGAAATCGGTAAAAACATGACCGCTATCGAATTCGGCAATGACATTGTCATCATCGACATCGGTTTCCAATTCAAAGACGAAAACACTCCAGGTATCGACTATATCCTCCCCAACACCAAATATCTCGAGGAACGCAAAGACCGCATCCGCGCCGTCATCATCACCCACGGTCACCTCGACCACATTGGAGGTATTCCCTATGTCATGCCTCGTATCGGCAACCCACCACTCTATACCCGCCTCCTCACGTCCGTCCTTATCAAAAAGCGACAAGAAGAATTCCCACATGAGCCAGCTCTCGATATCAAAGTCGTGGAGAAAGACGAGACACTCACCCTCGGCAAACTTCGCATTAAATTTTTCGCCGTCACCCACACCATTCCAGATGCAATGGGTATCATCGTTGAAACTCCATTCGGTTCTATCGTGCACACAGGTGACTTGAAACTCGATCACGACAATGGCATCCCTTCTGAAAATGAAGAAAAAGAATATGAAAAATTCAAGAAAGAAAATGTCCTTCTCCTCATGGCAGACTCGACCAATGTCGAAAACCCAGGCTTCTCAATCCCAGAAAAAACGGTTCATAAAAACATCGAGGAAATCATCCGCACAGTAAAAGGCCGTCTCATTATCGCAACATTCGCATCACTCCTCGAACGTAT
>JAHFMB010000033.1 GCA_023269245.1 Candidatus Tayloriibacteriota bacterium | reverse complement strand
ATTGACGGTGATCCACCAGCTGCGATGCGTTATACAGAGGCAAAAATGTCTCGCATTGCCGCAGAGCTTCTTCGTGACATCGACAAAAACACCGTCAATTTCCGTCCAAACTATGATGGTACCCGCAAAGAGCCCGAAGTTCTTCCGACTGCTGTCCCGAATCTTCTCCTCAATGGAACGCTCGGTATTGCTGTCGGTATGGCAACCAATGTCGCTCCGCACAATCTGGGTGAAGTCGTCGATGCCACCGTTCACCTTGTTGATAACAAGGATGCTACCAACGAAGATTTATTCGGATTCATCAAAGGTCCAGATTTTCCAACAGGCGCAGTTATTTATGGCGAAAAAGACATTCATCATGCCTATGCTACAGGTCGTGGCGGCATCACGGTTCGTGGTGAGGCTGAGATTGTCGAAGATAAAAAGGGTCAGTTCCAGATTGTCATTTCTTCTATTCCGTATCGCGTCAACAAGTCTGAGCTCATCATCCGTATGGCAGATCTTGTGCGCGACAAAGTCATCGAAGGCGTCCGCGGACTTCGGGATGAGTCTACTCGTGAAATGCGCATCGTGCTCGATCTCAAAAATGGCGCTTATCCAGAAAAGATTTTGAACCTGCTCTACAAGCACACACAGCTTGAGGAGGCTTTTCATATGAACATTGTGGCTCTCGTTCATGGCGTGCCACAGACGCTGTCACTCAAGTCCATTCTCGAAGAATTTGTCGAGCACCGCATTGATGTTATCCGCCGACGCACCACATTTGATCTCAATGCTGCAGAAGCACGTGAACACATCTTGCTCGGTCTCAAGAAGGCGCTTGATCATATCGACGAAATCATTACCTTGATTCGTGCTTCAAAGGATGTCGCCGAAGCAAAGGCTGGCCTCATGAAGAAATTCAAGTTCAGCGACCTTCAGGCGCAAGCTATTCTCGAAATGCGTCTGCAAAAGCTCGCTGGTCTCGAGCGCAAAAAAGTCTTGGATGAGCTCAAAGAAGTTCAGGCACTCATCGAGGAACTCAAGAGCATTCTCGGTTCGGAAAAGAAGGTTCGCGGGATCATCAAGACTGAACTTACTGATATCAAGGCAAAGTATGGTGATGATCGTCGTACAAAGATTGTGAAGCACGGTGTCAAGGAATTTAACCCTGAAGACTTGATCGCTGATGAAGAGTCGGTACTTGTTCTCACCAAGGGCGGATACATCAAGCGCACCAACCCAGATGAATATCGCAAACAGAAGCGCGGCGGTGTTGGTGTTGTCGATTTGGATACAAAGGATGAAGACTTCATTTCTCATCTTATTTTCGCTTCAACCCACAACGATCTCCTGTTCTTCTCGGACAAGGGCAAGGCCTATCAGATCAAGATGTACGATATTCCAGAAGGAAAGCGTGCCACAAAAGGCAAGTCGATCATGAACTTCTTGTCTCTTTCGGATGGCGAGCGTGTGACTTCGATTCTTCCGATGCCAAAGAATAAAAAAGAAGCAGATGGGCTATCTCTTATGATGGTTACCAGGAATGGCACAGGAAAAAAGTCGTCAGCGTCACACTTCAAAGATGTTCGTCGCTCGGGTCTTATCGCTATTACACTGGACGCTGGTGACGAGTTGATTTCCGCCTCATTTGTTTCAAAAAATGATACGATCGTTATTGCCACAAAGGAGGGGCAGTCCATCCGCTTCAAAGAGTCCGACGTACGCGAGATGGGTCGCAATGCCGCTGGTGTGCGCGTCATCAAGATCGACAAGAAGGACAATGTTATTTCTGCTGACGTGGTTTCAAAGGATGCAAAAAATCCCGCACTCTTTGTGATGGGAGCAAATGGTTATGGCAAGAAGACTAAGCTCGATGAATACAAGGTCCAAAACCGCGGTGGTTCGGGTATCCTCACGATGAATGTGACCGCGAAGACTGGTCCACTCATGGCCGCAAAGGTGGTAACCGATGACGAGGAAGAAGCTGTGGCTATGTCAAAAAAGTCGCAGGTTATCCGTGTTGATCTCAAAGAAATACCGACATTGTCTCGCGCCACTCAAGGCGTCCGTGTCATGAAGCTTCGCGACGGAGACAATCTGGCGAGTTTGATTTGTTTGTAAACACCACTATCTATGTCCTGGTACCTCGCATTTCTCGCGCCACTCCTCTGGGCGACGAGCAATCATTTAGATAAATACATTCTTGGTAGATATTTGAAGGGCGCAAATTCGAGCGTCATGGCCATTTTTGCCGGACTTGTCGGGATTTTGTTCTCAGCCGGCATTTTGATTATTGCCCCGCACTCGGTATTCACGATCGGCGTCTTGAATGCGGTCATTATTATACTGAATGGTGCGCTGCTCATTGTTGCCTATGTTCCATATTATGCTGCGCTCAACAAGGAAGATGCCTCTGCCGTCGTCCCAATCTATCAATCGATACCCATTTTCTCGTTTATTCTTGGCTACTTTGCACTCGGTGAGTCGGTTGGTCTTATCCATATTATTGCTGGCATCTGTATCATTGTTGGATCATTTTTCATATCGGTAGATTTTGATAAATCAGGGCTGCATTTCAAAGGAAAAGTACTTGCCCTGATGCTCCTATCATCTGCATTGATCGCGATACATTTTCTTATTTTTAAGTTTATTGCGCTGGAAGAGACCTATTGGACAACGGTGTTCTGGGAATACATTGGGGCTTCTCTGGTCGGGGTATTCTTCCTGGTCTTTATGCGCCAGCATCGGGCTCAGTTCATGAGTGTCCTGAAAACGAACTCCATAGGAATTATTCTTTTAAATGTACTTAACGAAATCATTAATATCGTCGGAAAATTGCTGGTGAACTATGCAAGCCTGCTTGTGCCGGTGGTTATTGTCAGCCTAACGAATGGGTTGCACCCATTATTTGTGTTCCTGATCGGACTCGGCCTTACGTTATTCTTTCCCTCGATTAGTTCAGAAAAAATCAGTCGGAAGCATATTGTTCAACGAGGTATTGCTATTGTCGTGTTGTTTATTGGGACGTATCTGCTTGTTACCTAATCGGTATTCGAAGGGTGAACGTTGTCCCCCTACCAACCTCACTTTCAACCTCAATAGTCCCTCCTAAATCTTGTTCAACGACTGACTGTATTGTCTTGAGACCAATCCCGGTACCTTTTTCTTTTGTAGTGAATTGTTTTTCAAACAGGGAAGCAAGACGTTCTTCTGGTATACCGACGCCGGTATCTGTAACGGTGATACATATCAAACCATCTTTTTTCTCTGCCGTAACAGCTACGGATCCTCTGTTCAATCCTTCACAGGCCTCGATGGCATTTGAAACAAGGTTGAGTAACAACTGATGCAAACGTACCGGATGAATGGGTAACACGATGCGCTCCTTGTAGTCGATGGTAAGTTCAACGCCGAGCATGCGGGCTTTGTAGCCGAGTAGGTCACGCACAATACCTATTTCATACCCAAAGTCACTGGTTTCAATAGTATCTTGTTTACCTTGGCCGATATGTCGCCGAACACTATCCATATATGAGCCGAGGCGGCGGGACGTGAGAATCATTTTTCCAATCATGTCTTTTGTTGTATCAGAAATGTCAGTTCGCTCACCCATACGTTCAGCATACAGAGTAAGTGATGAGAGCGGGCTCATCAGGTCATGAAATAGTCCCTTGGACAATTCACCAAAGGTTGCATTGCGTTGGAGCGCGATCATCCGTTGCTCCTCGGACTTCACAAACGCTTCGGTGCGCTCGGCAATGCGGCGTTCGAATACCTCGCGCTCCCGCTCGATAAGCAAATCGGATTTTCTCATACTTTCGCGGGATGATCGGAGGTGTTTGTTTGAGAGTACGATAGCTATCACGATGAAAATGACTATCAATACATACATGGTACTGTCCACCGCGGGGATGGAGAGTATCCCTGCGGTGGACGGAGCCTCGACATACGCCTGCGGGGATGCGAGGGATTCCATGTTAGTTCATTGATGTGTGGGAAGATGCGCGTGCCATATGCCATCATGCACTTATTGATAAGAGTTATGTCGACACATAACTGTAGCTATACCGTAGCAATCAGAACTGAAGAAACGCTGGAGAATCGATAAAGATTTGCTGAAGATGTTCCCAGCGAACCACAGTGTCATGGCGTCATCACATATCCATGCCCGGCTATGTTCTTAATTACATCCGCTTTTCCGGGCAGTTTGAGTTTTTGACGGATATTGCGGATGTGCGTTTCGATAGTATTTGAGAGGATGTCGCTATCAGCCGACCAGACATATTCCATGATAAGTACGCGTGATACGACAGTGCCCTTATGACGCAACAGATACTCAAGCACCCCGAACTCTTTTTTGGTCAAATGGATTGCTTTGCCGGCTCTATGCACTGTGTGTGAATCAAGATCTAGAATAATGTCGCCAGCGGTAAGTAGCCCTTTTTCAGTACGAGCGGCTGGGCGGCGGTGTATCGCTTTGAGACGCGCGTGCAGCTCCTCGAATGAAAACGGCTTGACCATATAGTCATCAGCTCCATTGTTGAATGCGGCTACCTTTGTCTCAATAGTGTCGATGACGGTGAGAAAAATGATTGGTGTTGATTTTCCGGTAGCTCTAATGTCCTTGCACACCACCAGCCCGTCTTTTTTGGGGAGGGAATAGTCAAGAAGAATCGCGTCATAATCATAGCTTTTTCCGAGGAATGAACCCTCGCCACCATCAGAGGCGATGTCGACGGAATAGTTCCCCGCGATCAAGCTTTCCTTGAGCGCATGAGCGAGATCGTGATCATCTTCGACAATAAGGATTTTCATTGATGCCGAGAGTATAGCAGAAGTTTGTAAGAAATCGAGGGGTTGAGCGTCTATATAGTAGGTATAAGTTGTTAATTGTTTTAACTGTATCAAGAGAGTAGAATTGATATATGTTTCGAATTTCGCTCTATTATGTAACACATTTTTATGAAAAAATATTTTATTGCTTCTAGTATTGCGTTTTTAGCCCTCGTATCAGTGACTGCTGCGCAAGAATATACGTTCTCAAAGGACCTCACCGTCGGTTTTTCCGGTGCCGATGTCACCGCGCTCCAATCGTGGCTTATTTCTAATGGGTTTGATATTCCAGCAGTAAGTTCGGGCGCAGCCGCGCGCGGTTATTTCGGGTCACAGACACGAGAAGCTGTCCGCAGATTCCAAGAAAGTGAAGGTTTGCCGATGACTGGTTATTTTGGTCGCATGAGTCGCGGTCGCATCCATGATCGTTGGGGCAATCGTCCTACCGACTCACGTTCACCAGTTATCAACGGTGTCGATGCGCCGACAGTTTTGAACGTGGGTGAAACTGGCACCTGGACAATCCGTGCCACTGATCCACAAAATGGTAGTTTGAGCTATTCGATTGATTGGGGTGAGAATCTCAATTATATGATGTCGGCCTGTCCGGCTGGGTATAGCTGTACCCCAAATGCAGGTGTTGCATCAGCACCGACAGTTCAGCAAGGATCAACGTTTACACACTCATATTCAGAAGCACGAACATACAAGGTTACGTTCATCGTTCGTAACAGTCTTGGTTTGAGTGCACAATCTACCGCTACCGTTAAAGTAGCCAATTCGAACGTCAGTCCACTTAACATCATTTCTCCAAATGGTGGGGAAGTGTGGACAAAGGGTACGACACAGAATATTCGCTGGAATGCGCCGGCATATTTCAGAGCGACGTATGCTGACATAACGCTTGTCCCATATTACCAGCAATGTACTGGTCAGGTATGTCCGATGGGAGCTCAAACTTCAGGTGCTCAAACGTCAATGATGTATCCGTACCATGCGCCGTATCCGATCGCAAAAAATATAAGCATCAATCAAAACTCATTCTCATGGAAAGTGGGCGATTACATTCCTGAAGTCATGACGATGATCTACCCACCGGTCTATCCGACAGTTCCTGATGGCCAATATACCATTCAGATTTGTGAAACTGGCACCAATAATTGTGACTCAAGCGATCGACCATTTACCATCAAATCAAATAGCATTCCTCAAGTAACTTCGCCAAATGGCGGGGAAGTGTGGATGGCAAACTCATCACAGTATTTGAGGTGGTCGATACCGACCGGTATGGATACAATGACGAGAGTTGACTTGTATCTTGATGCGGGAGCCCCATGTTCGACAATGGTAACTGGAGGCCCGACATACTTTTGTTTGCCGATATATACACTCGACAAAAATATTCCTATTACCATGGCGTACAACTGGCTTGTTGCAACGGATATCAACAATGCGAAAATTCCAGCCGGAAATTATTCATTCAGAGTATGTGTTGCGGGATCAACAACCAATTGTGATTCGAGTGATAAGCCGTTTACTATTTCGTCTCCAACATCACAAACAATTAAAGTAACCTCACCAAATGGCGGGGAAGGATGGACTGCGAATTCGACTCATCAGATCTCATGGTCCGTGACAGGTGCAACGGATAATAAGACCAAGGTCGATTTGTATCTTATTCGAAATGTCACTTGTCAAACGGGTTCAACATGTACTCCGAGTCCATATGTTCTTGATAAGAACGTGGCCTACAATTCAATTTATAATTGGATAGTAGCAACAGATGTGGACAATAACCCCATCCTTCAAGGACAATTCAAAGTAAGTGTATGTTTAGCAGGAACAAACAATTGTGATACAAGTGATAGTGTATTTACTATCCAACCAACGGTTTACCCCACAAATTAGAGAAATTTGACACCCCACTTATCCCCATGCTAAGCTAGCCGGTACGCGCATACCCTGCGTTTTTGAATTGCTTTTCTTAAGAAGAGTCTATTCAAAATTACAAACTATTAACAATTTATCTTTGACTCACGTTGCTTGGCTTCACGCCCAGACAATGCGAGTCAAAGCACTAAAATAATATTATGGCAGCAGAATTTACACGTACAAAGCCGCACGTTAACGTCGGTACTATCGGCCACGTTGACCACGGCAAGACTACTCTTACCGCATCTATCCTCGCAGTCCAGGCAAAGAAGGGTCTCGCAAAGGATAAGGCATATTCTGATATCGCAAAGGGCGGTACCGTCCGTGACGCGTCAAAGATCGTTACTATCTCTCTCGCTCACGTTGAGTACGAGAGTGCAGCAAGACACTACGCCCACATCGATGCTCCGGGCCACGCCGACTATATCAAGAACATGATTACTGGTGCCGCTCAGATGGACGGCGCTATTCTCGTGGTTTCAGCTACTGATGGTGTGATGCCTCAGACTCGTGAACACATCCTTCTTGCAAAGCAGGTTGGTGTGCCAAAGGTGCTCGTATTTCTTAACAAGTGCGACATGGTTCCTGAAAAGGATCTCCTTGATCTCGTTGAGGAAGAAGTGCGTGAACTCCTCACCAAGAACGGTTTTGATGGCAAGACAGCTCCAGTTATCCGTGGTTCAGCTCTCAAGGCTCTCGAAGGTGATCCAGCATGGACAGTCAAGATTGATGAGCTCATGAATGCATTGGATACCTATATCCCTATGCCAGTTCGCGAAATTGACAAGCCATTCCTCATGCCGATCGAAGATATCTTCTCGATTGAAGGCCGTGGAACGGTGGTTACCGGTCGTATCGAGCGTGGTCAGGTCAAAGTTGGTGATGAAGTCGAGATTATCGGTTTCCGCGACACCACAAAGACTACTATCACTGGTATCGAAATGTTCAACAAGCAGCTCAAAGAGGGTATTGCTGGCGACAACGCTGGTCTCCTTCTCCGTGGTACCGCAAAGGATGATGTATCTCGTGGTCAGGTGCTTGCAAAGACTGGTTCAGTCAAGCCTCACACCGAGTTTGAGTCTGAAGTCTACGTTCTCAAGAAGGAAGAAGGTGGTCGCCACACTCCATTCTTTACCGGATACAAGCCTCAGTTCTATATCCGTACGACAGACGTTACCGGTGAAGTAACCCTCCCTGAAAAGGTAGAGATGGTTATGCCAGGTGACACGATTACCTTCAAGGTCAAGCTCGTTGCTCCAGTTGCTCTCGAAGACAAGATGCGTTTCGCCGTCCGTGAAGGTGGCAAGACCGTCGGTGCAGGTGTTATCACTAAAGTTGTCGCATAATACTATATAATTACTTGCTTCCATGGCTACCACTACTAAAGACACAACCAAGAAGGCTCCCGCAAAAGCACCTCGTGCTCGCAAAGCCAAGGTAGCTGGTGAAGCACCACATCTCAGGATTCGTGTACGTGCTTATGAGCACAAGATTCTTGATGCATCACTCAAGCAGATTATGGATACCGCTGCTCGCTATGATGCTGAGATACACGGTCCGGTTCCATTGCCGACGGAGATCAAGAAATACACGGTCAACCGTTCGTCATTCATCGACAAGAACAGCCGTGAGCAGTTCGAGATGCGTGTTCACAAGCGTCTCATCGATATTATCAATCCAAATCCGAAGGTCATCGAAGCATTGACCAATCTCAGTTTACCTTCCGGGGTGAACATAGATGTAAAGATGATGTAAGAAAAGGGGGAACGTTGAAAAAGGAAAAAGGAAAAATCAAAAAATGTTTTTCCTTTTTTCTTCTCCCGTTTCCTTCTCCATACTGACATGAAATTCATTCTTGGACGAAAGCTGAATATGACCCAAATCTTCACCGAGACCGGTGCAGCTGTTCCTGCGACTGCCGTTTCGGTCCGTTCAAATGTGGTCACACAGGTTCGCACAAAGGAGACTGATGGCTACGAAGCCCTTCAGGTTGGTGAAGGATCACGCAATCCAAACCGCATTGCAAAGCCTCAGAAAGGCCACTTCAAAGAGCTCGGTTCTTTCGCTGCGGTGTCAGAATTCCGCGATTTCACTTCAGGCGCTGCAGCACCAACTCTCAAAGTTGGCGACAAAATAGAGCTTTCACAGTTTGCCGTCGGTGATGTCATCACGGTAAGCGCTATTTCCAAAGGTAAGGGCTTTCAGGGTGTGGTCAAACGCCACGGT
>JAHFMB010000108.1 GCA_023269245.1 Candidatus Tayloriibacteriota bacterium | reverse complement strand
AATTATGGAAGAGGCCGTTTTGTTCATTCCGATTCTTTCACTTGTTTCTGGCATTCCCCACAGGGACGCATCTCCACCCGTTCTTCCATGTGGCCGGATGTGAAATCAATAACTAGAGCCGCAACGACCTTTTTTCCATGGCAGAGTGAGCATTCCATCAGTGTCCTTGTTCTCCTGTATTTTTTGCGGAAAGTTTCTCGGCAAGCTCCGCTATAAGTTTCTTGACGTGTAGTTTATCCTCTTCGCTTGGCGGGGGTGCCTTTAATAAAAGGTCGTCTGAGGGATTATCTTTCTGTCTTCGTAAGATACCCGCAGCATGTTCGCGAATCTCAGCAATCTTTGGAAAGTATTTCCCTTCACGAGCACATATGATCGTCGCATCTCGTAGAACATCGGCTGGAATATCGCAGAGCATTTGCGTATAGAGTTCTAGTGTTTTCTCAATTTGTTCAGGCGTGAGAGTTTTTTGCCATTCAGGAAAGGCGACGGTCAGTAAGGCTAAACATTTGGCTATGTCGTTCTTCTTTGTCTTTATTTTCATCCTCATCTTCCGCTCCTATACGTTGCAATATTGATATTACGTCAGTGTGGCCATTTGCATATGGCCGATTTTCATCCTCCCATCTACGACCAGTTAGCCACCCCTGAGCCATCTTGGGAGTATTCCCGGTACGCAATATATCAGGTCTCCTTAATGCTTCTCTTTTTGCTCCCTCAATAATATGATGAACAAGTGACTGCCTCTCCTCCTCATCTTTTGGCCAAGCTATTTGCAACCACGAATCCGCTGCCGCAGCTTTACCACTACGGTATGCAAATGCCGTAAGGAACTGTTCAAATTCATCCAAAACCTTCCCAGTCAGTTTCCTTTTTTTGGCTGAAAGAAATACTTTTTCTTCAACCGTCCCTTGGGGGACTACAGGGGGATTTATATTCTCTTCTCTTCTCTTCTCTTCTCCTCTCCTCTTAGCCCGTAACGTTTTCATCCGATCCTTAGCCGTACTATCTTCTTGATATTTCTGCCAATTTTTCCATGTTACGACGATCTTACCGTAACGATTTTTCCCCTCCTCAAATGACACATTTTTTAACGCTAATTCGCACGAAAGTTCGTCAATATTTTGTACTTGGAGTAGTCGAAAAAGGGTGGCTGGGAGGATATCGACTTTTCCTTTTTCTCCATGAAGGGCGGTGTATGCTCCGAGTATGGCGAATCGTCCAAGCCCTATCAAACCTCCTTGCCTACTTGGATCAAAATCATCATCGGAAGTAATAGATGTCCAGACCTTAAACCATTTTTTCTGGTCTGCCATTGGTACTTCCCTACTCAGTCAAAGGCTGTTCTTCGATCTTGCCATCCTTGACGGCAGCGAGATAATGCGTGACTGCTTCACGGACTAATTTAGCGGCTGAAACATCTCGTTTCTCTGCCATCTCATGAAGCAATTCAACCTGCTCATAGGGGAGGTATGTTGAAAAAATGACCTTGCGTGGCTTTATTCCTCTCATGATTTACTCTTAGTATATTTTCAAAAGGTACGTCAAGAACCTACATACACGTTACCGCAAAATGCGACCACAAGAGCCAGATAACAGCGACAACCGTTGCTCCTGAACCGGCAGCGAGTATAAAACCAGTCAAGTAAAAGTCTGACGATTCTTCGCGTGGATCTGCGTCCATAATGACCTCCTAGCTATTCATTTTTGTCCAGAGTCGTTCAAGATTTTCGTACTGAAGATCGGTGAGAGTGCGTTTCTTTGTGAATTGACGTCGAACAGAAGGAAGGAATGTTTGCTCCCATCTATTCAGTCGTTCAAATTCAAAATCGCCTTCATGAGGAAGGGTATTAAGGATCATCATAATGCGGTCGTTTGTCTGACAGGTGATGCATTTTTTGGGAGCATCAAAGATGTCTAGCTGGTGTGTTCCCAATGACACGCCACAAGAAGAACACGTTTCGATCATGGCTATTCCTCCTCTTCGCGAGTCATGGCCTGACAGATATATCCTTTATAATCAAACGGACTGCCATAGAGATTCCATTCAAACGCAAGTGCATTATTTACGTTATTCACCAAGTCTTCATGGCTTTGAAAATACAATATAGCATAGCGTGTTTTCTTTTTGATCGGTTTGAGTCTCGGTGTATCGTCCATAATTCCTCGAAACCCGTGTGGCTCGCGAGGGCGAGCGCGGTTTTCCATAGGGGCGCTAAGCGCAGTCTCAGTGCCCCGTTCAAAGGGTATAGTCGCCCGCTCCGAGTCTGCGCACGGTTGCGGGGGCCTTGTGTTTCCGGTACTATCGTTGCGTGCAGGCAGTCATTCTCAGCTACAAGCTGAAACTTTTTCCTACGTCTAATAAGGCCGACACGCTGAGTCTCTTGGCGGGACTCTTTGCGCGACATCACGCTGCCTGCACAACAGCGTTGCGTGAGGAGTCCCGAATCCCCAGCACCAAAGGCATGGGCGAGTTTATCGGCAGAGCCTACCGACGCGCCTATATTGATTACCGACGCATCACCAAAGCAGGGCATACGCCAGGCT
>JAHFMB010000002.1 GCA_023269245.1 Candidatus Tayloriibacteriota bacterium | reverse complement strand
CAGAGCACGCCTGACTTTATCTGCAGTCTCTTTGAGGGAATGATTTGTCCAGCTAAGTGGAAGTTCACCAGCCTTACTCCAAACTCCGATCTCAGAAGGACTAACTTCTACAACACACCATTTAGAATTGTTGTATGCATTAAGTCGTTTTTTGTAGGTAATAAATTTATCTAAATCAATTTCTTTTGTGTGTAGAATTTTTATCTTAATTTGTTCGACACGCCTCAAAAAATGTTCTTTTGATTCAACTTTTTTTACATTTTCTTTCTTTCGTGTCCATTTTGAACATAAATCACCTAATACAAAACAACGCTTTACTTCAAGTCGAGATACCTTATGAAGAATTTTCATAACTACTTAATATGACTTCCAGCTTTTAGCACATGGTCAACAAGCGTATGTGTATACCCCATCTCGTTGTCGTACCAGCAGGCCGATTTTTTGCTTTGTGGACCTTTCATGGTCATAGTATATCAAAATTTAGGAGGAAAAACCCCCCGCTCGCTCACCTGCTGAAATTCCGAGAAAATCTCAGAAGCTCGGCAGGCGGGCGAGGTGTTTAATTTCTTTGTCAAAGGACCTACACAGCAATTTTACTGGAACTCCTGACACATAGCAAGCAACAAAAAGGACCCTGTTAACAAGTTCTTAAAGAAGGATATTTCGCTTTTACCACCCCTGAAGACTGGGCTTTTTTATCACCCTTTTTTGCCTTTTCTCGCATGTAAATCTCATGGATCGTGGACCTCGTGAGGGACTTACCTGTCCTACTATTAGTATATCGATTTGCAAGACTCGCAAACGAATACTGTATCGGGTCAAAATCATGCAGCATGACGATCTCATCATTTCTTTCTTGGTGTGCTTTATTTGCCATGATATCAATAATATTCGATTTTACAGAACCGAGAAGCAGGAATTAGAATTTTGTATACTTACCACCGCCTTGAGTACGAACTGTCGTGCTTCTTTTCGGAGCATTACTAAATTCGGGTCGTGACTCTACGTTTCCATTTTGCATAAATTCGATAAATGATCCGAGAAGTTCTTCTGCATTATCCATATTCTTCATATGCGTGAGGCTTTTGAGATTTTTATTAAGTCTTGCCTTATCTTGTTTTGGATTACCAGGACCTTTGTTCTGAAAGAGGTTCCATCGCTCTTTAAGGTCATTACCCCACATCATCGTATAGAATTGTGAGCTCTCGAGGTTCGAGTGACCGAGTATGTTTGTAACGTCGGCACTCGCTCCACCTTCTTTAATAATCTTTCGGCCGCCGTAATGACGCGCTGAGTGAGCGTTGAATATTAATGGTAGTCCGGCATGGTTCGAAGCGACTCTAAATGCTTCGCATACACCGCGACCTGACATTCTTCGGCCACGCACGTCGTACTTCCCACATTTTCTAATAGAGGTAAATACTGCACCAATATCTTCGTAGACCATGTCTTTTTGGATCTCCTCTTTTTTCTTCAGCCAAGCCTTTATGTACTTGCCAGTCTGGGCAGTCCAGAATATTTCTCGTATCGGCCGACGCCCTCTCGACTTCTCGGTTTTTATAATTGCACTTCCGGAGTGGTCTTTATTAAATTGTAGATCGTCTACATCAAGTGAAATTATTTCACCGGCACGGGCCCAGGAATCCCAGATGATGTGAATCAACGCTCTATTACGTATGTGGACCGGATCATCATCTTTTGGTATAGACTTCACCAACTTCTTAAAATCATCCTCATTCGCAACTCGAGGAATGTTAAATTCTTTTTTCGGCAGAGGAATGAGTGACTCGTTCACGCAATTATATCCGCGCAGATTGTAATATTCAAAAAGCTTACGTAGCGCAAGTGCCACGATGTTGATTCCGTTTCGTTTCCAACCCATTCGCTCCATTTCCTTTAAGTAATGGAGGATGTGCTGTATCTGAATTTGTTCGATTTCAGGATCACCCATTACCAGACTGAAAATTCGAAGGGCACTATCGTAGCGGACCACCGTGTGACCCGTCACTTTAAACCCTCTCCAGTTTTTAAATTCTTCTATTGCTTGGCTTAATTTCATATTAGCCAACTGAAAAGTCCACTCGATGCTAGTCAAAGTGGACTTTTTAGTGGCCTCTTACTAAAGAGTTTTCAGCCATTCCCAAGCTTGGGATACGAACCCTTTCGAGCTCGTATTATCATTTTACTCTATCCTCTTGGGACATAGCAAGCTGATGCCTGGGCAAAGTCCATTGCTAGCATCAGGCCAATTAATGACCTGACCCCTTTCGGGACAATGGAATCATATTCAGTTGTCACTACACTCTAGTGTAGTGAGTGTCTATTGTCAACAAGGATAATTCATTGGATAGTGAAATGCAAAGCAAAACATCAAAAAAGTCAATTAAAATAAGGGTTTTTTAGGAACTCACAAGAAAAGTCGCACCGTCTTTTGAACGATGCGACTGTTTTTCATGAAGAAGGAGCGGTACTATCCGAGCCTTTTTCTAGTTTTTTCCAAAAGACCGAGGATCTCCGTATCCAAGGCAAGCCTGGCTTCCGGAGCGTGAATTTCGATAGGCATTGAGACCCTGGGATTCGCTGCCAGAAGCTCCCCTATCGTCATTTTAGGCCCCACACGGCCGAAGATCTCGATGCTGATATCAAGGCATAGCCTGGATAAATCTTCAGCACCTTCAAGTGGCAAGCTGGCCCATTCCTCGATTTTGCCGAACGGCAAGATGTAAGGAAAAGCGCAGCTGAAGCCATCCGAGCTCCGGACCGGCATAAAGGCTCCGTCCACAGGTTCGCCAAGGACTCGGCCACAGTTCGGAATGAACGGAATGAGATCGTGATCGGGAATCCAGTCGAGAAGGTTCTCAATCGGATGCACAATGACAAGCTCGCCTTTGAAGATCTGGTCGAGGACAAACTCTGCCCTAGTGCAGCAGAACCCGATCACCATAGCCGTAACTGTGAGGCCACGACTATTGAGTTCATGAAGCACATAACGCATTGTGCCACCACTGAATGCTCCGTCTTCGATTAAGACCACGGAACGTCCAGCGATCTTCTTTGCCAGGTCATCGAATTGCTCGGCTAGGGGCTTGAAGCCAGGACGAGGGCCATGCCCGATCAACTGTCCGTCTGCATTGAAGAGCCGGTTGATGTTGAGCAGGAGACCTTCGCTTTTCGGATTCGAGTCGGCAATTTCTAGGCATGTGCTGAGCACCGCTTGCTGACCGAGGTCAGTGATCCGGGCATCAACTTGCTCCCAAATTTTGCGCCGTAGCTCGCTCATTTCGATGGTATCAATATTGATACCAGGTAGGGCCTGCTGTATCTTTTGAAACAGGCCCATGTGGAAGCGCTCGAACAACTGATCGTCCGGGCGTGGAATTGTGAGAGTCTTCGGGCGGAATGCCTGAAGACGACTTGCCACGTCATAGGTAACCACGTAGGTCCCATGACGAGTCGGTTGGACTGTTTGCATGGGACCCTCCTTTTGGTTGAATTGTTATGAAAAGAACTGACGACATCAGTCACCAGTTTAACTTTTTACAGCTCAGTTTGCTAATAAAAACTTTATTTTTTCTTTACTATTTCTTGAATCTCTCGATCATCATTTTATAGCCACCACAACCCTCTTTGAGCCAGCGATTTATTTTTGTAATAGTTGTATAAGATTGCTTATACTCATCTTGAATTTCAGACATAGAAACACCGGCATCGAGCTTCTTCGCCACTTCCCACCTCATAGCCAATTCCCGGAGGTCTCTTTCACTAAGTAAATCTCGAAGATATGCTTTTGCTTCTTCTTCATTTTTGAGCGACAAAATAGTCTGAAGTAGATCTGGTGAGACCTTATCAATTTCTTTCCATATTCCATTTTTTTCTTCTTCTGGAATCATACTTCATTCAAGTATAGCAATTTTTGAGTACAAAGTGGAGACTCTATTACTCATTTACTTTTTCTTTGTTAAATTTTAAGCTTTGCAGGGAGGCTCAAACATCATTTGACCAATACAATAGTGTATGGTATGATATGGTCTGAGTTCCAAAACATCCGTCAAACAGTCAACCAGTCAAAGGAGATTACCGATGAAGAAGATCATTCTGCCTGCTCATTTCAAAGTCTGCGAGAACTGTGGCCATCACGGCCATATCGTCTTCTCAGACGGTTCAGAAGGAAAAGAAGTTGCCGCCGAATCCGAGGCGCTTGCTCAACTCGAGCAGGCACGCAAGGATGGAAAGCTCCTCGATGTGGAAGTTGGAGTCGTGAGAAAACAAATTCACGATTCCCCACTCTCATCCTCGTCGATGCTTCCGATGGCACTTCTTGGAATCCTCGCCAGCGCTCTCTCCGAGATCGTTCCAAACGATCCCGTGAGTCGTCGCACAGCGATGGACAAGATCCATTTGAACTAACCTGGTCAGCGAAAGCGGACCTATCACTGATCCCTGTAGCCTTGCGCTCCAGGGATCTGTTTTTTATATAAAAATTAAATAGATACCCACGGGTAAACCCGTGGTCCTTAGGATCAACACTTACTCACTGACGTGAGATCTACTGGAGCAAAATATTCATTCAACCCAGGGCATGCCCTGGGTGTTCTGCGCTGAAGCGGCTAATAAAAAAATAGGGCCTGCCACCGAAGTGACAGGCCCATTTGTTTGTAGAACTTACGAAAGACCAAATGTGAGAGTTCTACACCTCGGCCCGAGCGCGGTTGCGCAAGGGTCGTTCTTCATCCACCGGAGGACGTTCGGGCCGTCGCGGCTCACGCTCTGGTTGGCTGCCATTCCCCTTATCGGGAAACGATGCCATCTTGATGACGCCGGAGGCCAATGAGGCCAGGGCGACAATCAGGAAGAGCGAGACGATCCAGTCGAAGATGATGAAGCTTGAGCTTATCACCCTCGGTCTGTACCACGCGACTGCAACGAACGCAATCCAGTGACTGATGCAATACGGGCAGTTGACGAGCTTCCCGAGCCAGGCGGATTTGTTGTCCGCCCAACTCCTGAAACCCTCCGAGACCTTGGCCCGGCCAATGGTCATCGAGACTGCCGCCACAGCGATCGCGAGGATCACTGCAGTCAGGAACGCTTGTACGTCCATAGTCAAACTCCTTTCAGTCGGTTAAGGGTTTCAGGTTAGCACCGGCACCTGTCGCTCGGGAGCTTTTGCACGAGTTGCTCGGATTTCTCCAAGGCTCGGTCAATCGCATCGAGGACATTGTCGGTATCCACTTCACCTGCGCTGGAATCGTTAGACCCAGCATTGTTGTCGCCGAGAGCACTATTGATCTCGCCGATGATTTCCTGGACAGGAGGGGCTTCCACTTCCACGCCTTGCAGCGTCAGCGGACTGTTGCCATTCTCACTGCCAGGCTTGCGCCTGCGTTTGATGTTATCGAATATCATGGCAGTGTCTCCTTAGTTGGCCAGGCTGTGAACGCGTCGGACCGCCGTGACTTGGTCACGGAAATCTTCCACGAACATCGCGAGGTCGTCCGAGTGATCGGTGTCCAGGTTCTGACGGAAGACAGTGTCCACCGCCGTCACCACATCATCCAGCTTCATCCCTTGGGGCTTCTTTTCGCTGAGGTCCCGTCGCATTGCGGCCGAAGTGGCCTGGTCGACGATACCGGCGATCATTGCACCGTTCAGGAGGTTGCACAACTTGAAGTCGAGCGGGTCTGCGCCTTTGCGTTCGACCTTGTAGAGCACTCGGTTTGCACCGAAGAGCTCATGGCTCGCCTTTTCCGCGATCTGCCTGGTTGTGTAGCCGTTGTTAAGCGGCACATTCGCCAAGTGGATTTGGAAGATGTCGATGGAGCTTTCCATCGTCGGTCGGGTCACCTTGATCTTGCGATCGATGCGACCGTCGCGAACAACGGCGGAGTCGAGAGTGTCCGGGCGATTCGTTGCGAGAATCACCAGGGCGCCGGACTCGTGAAGTCCGTCCATCTCGGCGAGGAACATCGGAACGATGGTCCTCTCGATGTCCGAGCTGATGCCCGAACCTCGTTTCCCCAGGACGGCGTCGGCTTCATCCAAGAAGATGACTGCCGGTGAACCGTGCGCTTTCTGGTGCTGTCTCGCCTGCTCGAAGAGCCGACGAATCGCAGCCTCGGTTTCCCCGACATACTTGTCGAGAATTTCGGGACCTTTGACGTACAGATAACCAGAGTCAGCGTTCTGCGTGCCGTAGATTTTCTGCAGAGCCGTGGCGGTTGCCTTGGCGAGCAGAGTCTTGCCGCAGCCCGGAGGGCCGTACAGGAGAATGCCCTTCGGCGGTTTCTTCCCGTAGAAGCTGTAGAGGTCCGCCCGTTGATGGGGCAGTTCCACTGCTTCGATGAGCTCACGCTTGGCATCAGCGAGTCCGCCGATGCTGTCCCAGGTGACATTGGTTTTGCCGGTGAAGGCGAACCGCTTGTCTTCCTTGCCCAGGTTGCGAATGACGACGATGGCAGTTGCGTCCAGAATGACCCGGTCGCCCTTTTCCACTTTGTCACCATGCTTGCCGTTGAAAACGACACGCACCGAGCCTTGATAGCTCACTTCGCAGAACGTCTTGTCGTGCACGTTCTGAACGACTGCCACATCACCCGCCGCACTGACTGCTGCCACTCCGACGATTTGCATCGTCTCGGCGTTCAGCTTGACGGTGTCGCCAGGCTGAATGCTGATCTCCGGAGCGTTGACTTCCAGGAGTTGGTTTTCGACGGAAATGACGGCGAATTTGCCGCTGGTTCCATCTGCCAACTCGAGGTCGCACGCTCCATCTTCAACATCGGGCAGACCGATTCGGTAGGCTTCGCTCCCGTATGTCGGGAACTTGACCTTGACCCAACCGTGATCGTGCTTCGGGTTGACGACGGTACCGATTTCGTCGGTATCGGCGTACTGGCTGTCCGGACGAATCCGGACTTGGGCGCCCTTCTTCATGAGAAGGGTGTGAGGGGCAACGCTGCCGACCTGCACGACCGTCGCATAAGCGAAGGGACGCGAGGTGAGGCGGCCGATGATCTCTCCTTGCTTCATGATGGCCTCTTTGGCCGACCGAAGCGCTTCCTGCAGTGATTCGAGCTCGTGACGCTCAACAGTATTACTAGACATGACTTGTTCTCCTTTTGACGTTTTGGGTTGACTGGTTGACTACGATTGCGAGGGACACACGTCCACCGCTTTCATTACTTTCTGACCGTTCTCGCCATCGACAGAGCCGATGACAAAGTTCACGTTCAGACCTTGCGCAAGAGTGATTCCTTCGCGGGTTGAAACCACGGGGAACTTCTTGCCGTTGTGCGGACTTTCAGGATCTTTGACCCTGACCGTCCAGTAAGGTTGACCCTTACTTCCGCTGTTGTTTTGACCGACGACATAACCGTTATGCCGCCTGGTCTGTACTTCAGGCATGGGATGTCTCCTTTCTGACTTGTTGACGTTTGACTATATTGCAGTTTAGCTACCATCCCACATAGGATGGCAGAACTCTCACATTTCAATGACCTATCCGTACCGGCTATAAGCCTATCACACTTAACACATTCTGTCAAGAATAGGGCTAAGTGTGGAATTCTAATGAGATAGTATCATTTTGCTTCCAAAATATCCTTATTTTTAAGCTTAAATTGAGGAACAATTTTTAATATTTCCTGCTCTACTTTGAACCCTTTGCAGTGTTTTAATATTCCCATGTAGGAGTTAATAATATGATCGAAAGTTTCCTCAGATATCATCTTCTTACTTAATCGATCCTGCGCGACTTTTATTTTTCTCAACACTCTCTTTTTAGTGCTATTCCTAACAACTTTGAAATGAGGGAGCGTTACGTACCCTAGGAAATCAATCCCCTCACTCAAGTGGCGGATGATTATTTTATTTGGATGAAGGATTAAGTCCAACTCCTCTTTCAAAAAGACTTCTATCTTACTTACGGATTCGACGAGAAACTTTTTGTCTGGATGTAAAATTATAAAATCATCGCAGTAACGTAAATAATACTTTGCCTTTATTTGATGCTTAACAAATTGATCTAATTCATTTAAGTAAACATTTGCAAATAGTTGGCTAGTCACATTTCCAAGAGGTAGCCCGGCTCCCGGCTTTGTTTCAAAACTCTTTATAATTAAATCTATCAGACGTAACACTTCAGGATCTGAGACTCTTCTTTTTATTAAAGAAAACATTTTTTCATGTGAGATGTTGTCAAAAAACTTTCGCACATCACATTTAAGAGCGTAGATTGGCTTGTGGTAATTACCGCTCAACTTCTTTGCAAACTCTCCTAGCCTCTTAGATCCTTGGTGAACTCCTTTACCATTTCGACACGAGTATGAATCAAAAATAAAGATTGGGTCAAAAATTTGATACAATACCCTGAACAGCGCCTGATTGAAAACACGATCCCTTACCGTTGCCTTGTGTATATGCCGCAGTTTGGGATCTTTTATGTAAAAGGCGATGTATTCGTCAGGGGTCCAGACACGATCCTTTAGCCGTTTATGTAACTCAAATATATTATCCTCGAGATTGAATTTAAACTCTTGGACGTCGATTTTATTATTTTTGTTTTGGCGGAATTCGGCCCATGCGCTGAATAGATTCTTAAGAGAAATAACTTTACTATAAAGACTATGGCCACTTCCCTCACTGATTTGCCGATTGTTCATAAAATTACAGAATTTTACAAGGACGTTTATAGACTGGGCACTAACATGTCCAAGCGTGATAAGTACGGTATTCAATCGAAAATCGAGCAATGCTCTCTCGATATACTTACTCTTGGGATAGAAGCCGCGTTGAAAACGAAAGAGGAGAAAAAGCCCTCCCTGCAGCAACTACGCACCAAGGTAGAGACCCTCAAGCATTTTGTAAGGATCTCTCACGAACTTAAGATCATTGACCAAAAAATCTATATTGCTCTTGAGGGTAAACTACAAGAGATTTCAAAGATGGCCTATGGCTGGATGCAACACAATGGTTCTAACTAATAAGTGTCTCAATTTCCTGCTTTAGTTGTTTCGCTTCAAGCATTACA
>JAHFMB010000032.1 GCA_023269245.1 Candidatus Tayloriibacteriota bacterium | reverse complement strand
CTCTCAATGACGGATCTTTTGGCCGAGCTGCAGTGCCAAGTGGTGCTTCTACCGGTAGTCATGAAGCCGTCGAACTCCGCGACGGTGGATCAAGATATGGCGGCAAAGGTGTCCAAAGGGCTGTACAAAATGTAAATACCACAATTGCTCAAGAAATTATTGGCAAGGAATTCGACCAACGCACGCTCGATAAGGCGCTCACCACTCTTGATGGCACACCACACAAAGGAAAGCTGGGCGCCAACGCCATTCTCGGCGTTTCAATGGCTTTTGCACGAGCGGCCACGATCAGTTCAAGAGAGTCTTTGTACGTCTACTTCAACAAGATTGCCAAAACTGGAAATACTATCCAGCTCCCTGTTCCTATGATGAACATCCTGAACGGTGGCAAGCATGCAGAGAAATCAACCGATTTTCAGGAATTCATGGTTATGCCTGTTGGCATGAAGTCATTTGGAGAAGCTCTTCGCGCAGGAGCAGAGATTTTCCATGCGCTCAAGAAGATCCTTCACGATAGAGGTCTTGCGACAACTGTCGGTGACGAAGGTGGTTTTGCCCCTTCCCTTCCTTCGAATGAAGCGGCAGTTGAAATTATTCTTGAAGCTGTCAAAAAAGCTGGATATGTTGCTGGCACGGATATTATGCTTGCACTCGACGTAGCTGCTACTGAATTGTACAAAGATGGTAAATACCATTTGGCCTGTGAAAATCGCTCGCTCACCTCGGAAGAAATGGTCGCCTTCTACGTAGATTGGTGTGCAAAATATCCGATCGCCTCAATTGAGGACGGTCTCGCCGAGGACGATTGGGCTGGTTACAAACTTCTCACTGAGAAACTCGGCAAAAAGGTGCAAATTGTTGGTGATGATTTGTTCGTCACAAATATTGAACGCCTTGGCCGTGGCATTAAGGAGCATGTCGGCAATTCTATTCTAATTAAGCTCAATCAAATTGGTACGGTTTCCGAAACAATTGATGCAATCAATTTGGCCAAGAAAGCCGGGTATACCTCTATCATCTCCCACCGTTCGGGTGAAACTGAAGATACAACTATCGCTGACTTTGTCGTCGGCACCGGTACAGGACAAATAAAAACTGGTTCACTTTCACGAACTGATCGTGTTGCAAAGTACAATCAACTGCTTCGGCTTGAAGAAGAGTTGGGTGGAAAAACAATATATCGTGGAATAAAAGTATTCAAGACAGAATAGTAAGACAAAACGTCACCATTAAATATCCAGTAATCGGCCACGGTATCAGCCTGGTCAAACAAAAACCGCCCATACGAGCGGTTTTTGTTGGCATTAACACCTAGATTACTCTGCAAAGTACGCATACGCAGCAGCCGTATATCCAAAGTCAATAACCGTAAACTCCCCAGTCTCGACGATGGATCGTATATCCCAGTAGTTACGAAGCGTTGGGTATGGAGTTCCGCCTTTTGTGACGTCAGCTGGCCATACGTTCGGACGCAGACCAATATTGACCGCATCATACGATGTATAGTCGTGGTGAACACCGTAAATCGGAATACCTGGAACCGGCTCTGCGATTCCATCAAGTGACGATATTGTGTGCAACGGAGCCTTAGGAGCATTCGAACCTATTCCAGTGATAAACGTTTTGTTGAGCGGATTGTCACCGAGTTGGGCGTCAAAATCAATCTTTGCCGTCTTTAAATATTCTGCAGCAAGCGATGGATTATCCCCCTTGATGAGTTCTGCAGCCTTAATCAACTCCCATGAGTAACGGGTTGCCTGTGAATATGCACCCCAGCCATTTCCCTTGCGTCCCCCTTCCGTATCCCCGATATACGAACCATTACGGTATGGATTGACCAATGTGCGGTTGACGATGTCGGCAACATATCCCTTGAGACCATTCTTGAAAGATGTCATGAAATTCACATCTGCAGGGTCCGTTGATGCTTTCACCGCTGGGTTGAATGCATAGGAGAATGACGCTCGCTGCGATGCGGCAGCGCCATAGATCATCCAATCACCGAGAGGATTGTTCCTGATGTAGTTCAAGAAAGCAGTCTTATAGGTCGCATTCCCTGTGAGCCTATAGAGCTCAGCGGCAGCCCACGCCCGTTCATCCCACGCATCATCGTGGTCAGTGTTTTCGCCGCCACCGATGCCGGGAGGGTTGCAATTGACTAGATGGACGACGCCCTGATCATCGGTATACGTGCATGGAGGATTCCAACCGAATGATATGGCAGTCGGATGGGCCTCCAAGAATGTCCATGCTTTCTCAGCACGGGTGCGAAGATCGCTGGCAAACGTCGCATCATACGGAGCATAGATACGAGCCGCCTTGGCGAGAACTGCCGCATACTGAGCTGTAGCATGTGTGGACTTTTCGGCTATATACATGTTGCAATCCCGATCCGTTGTTCCAATGCATGGATTTCCTTCATCAAGCGCCGGCATGCTCTGAGTCCAATTGACAGTAGCAACCTTGTGATACACGCCACCATTAGGAGACTGCATGTTCTTCATCCACTCGAGCTCCCATCGGACTTCATCAAGTATGTCCGGCACTGTATTGCCGCTCTCGGGAATATTGAGTTGATTATCGGTAAACTTGCCCGGGAATAAGTCATATGCCGTAAGAAGTTCACTTATCGTGACAGAACCGCTGCCAACATACTTGCCATAATCGCCTGCATCAAACCAGCCTTTAAGGAGATTCACCTTGGTCCCAGGAACATCTTGGGCGTCTGACAGAGGGTGCAGAACGCCATCGCGTTGGGTCCGGACCGTCGAATGCACGATAGCGGTCGAGTCATTTGTCACGTGGCCAGCAGGACGCGCCCAAGCGAGTCCGTGTGTTGCATCAATAGCTGTGCCGGATCTCTGATAATAGAGTCCGCGAAGCACCGTTTGGAAGACATTATTGTAGACGTCGCTTGCAATACGGAAGTTGTACGATCGTCCGACACCGGGAACATACACATAGTATTGTGCGGATTTGTCAGTCGGCTGATATGAACTAAAGTCGCAACTATATACTCGTTCTCCGCTCATGAGCGGATCATTCGCACGGAATACCGTGCTTGTTGCGTATACCTGTCCAGTACCGACCTTCATAATCCTACACTCGGTGCCGGATGGAACAGGCATACCGAGCGCGTCGCCAAGATAGTTTCCGACGTAGGCATATTTTGGAGCGGTCGGAAGATACCCAACTTGGTTCGCCTTGACGCTACCGTTTATGGCACCACCATCATAATCTCTATAGGTGAACGTTTTGCTCTGAGGCGCTGGGATATCTATACCGTCCAGGTCTCGTATATGATTCGCAGTAACAATGTAGTCCTTATCATTCACAAAAGCGGTATCGAATGTAAGATACATTATATAATCCATGACCGGTGATTTAGGATCAGGGATGAGGCCTCCCCCAGCAAAATCAGTCGGATAGAAGTGGCGGCCAATCCTGATCGGATTGATCGCAGGCAATGTGCCGTCGGCACTTCTGATCGTAAAATCGGTAAGCTGAGGTGCAGTGGAAGTACTGTACGCGTCGGATATGAGAACCTTCACCGTCCCATTTGATAAGGCTGAAACACTTTTTACAGTATTCGGCGTGGTATCAACCAGGTAGAAACTGTCGACGTCGATCACCGTACCCGAACTCTTTTCAAATGTCAGGTGGGTTGCTCCTGCACCAGTAATGAGGCTTGTTGGTATAACCACTTGACGGTATGTTGTATCTACCACGCCCCCATTAACGTACGTCAATACTGGGATATTCGAACTGTAGAAATTGTTGCTACCGTCTCTTAAGGAGAATTTAATGGCAGTGTCTGTCGATTTGTTTGCCTTGATGTAGAAGACCAACTTGTCATATTTTTGGGAAACTGATAACGAAGGAACGGAGATATAGGCATAGTCTCCGGAAGTACTCTCGAATGTAGGACCATTGAATCCATTCGCAATCAAGCAGCCGTTATAGAGCTTATTGTCGACGTTGCACTGCAAGAGGTCAGTATTGATGACGCCGTCCCAAAGGAGCTTGCCCCCGGTTGTATCTATCGTCCCTCCGGGAGGCGTGGTCGGTTGGGTTGTTGCAGTCGCCGAAGGAGTCGATGAAGCTGAGAGATTGCCTGCAGCATCAAATGCCTTTATGACATATGAATATGTCGTGGCCGCTGTAAGTCCAGTATCCGAGAACGCGAGAGCTGTTGTCGTAGAGATACCGACACCATTTCTGATGATGCGATAGCCTGAGACTCCAACATTATCAGTCGCGGCGCCCCAGGTAAGATTGACCTGAGTTGATGAGACAGCAGTCGCGGTAACTGCATACGGCGGGAATGGAGGCTGATTGTCTCCACCTGCGACCACCTTCGTCAAGAAGGTCATATCGGATGATGTCGCCAAATTTCCAGCCGCATCCTTTGAATACACTGAGAAATGATAAATAGCATTGGATGCAAGTCCGCTGATGGTAGCCGAGTGGCTGGTAACCTTTACAGGATCAAGTGTTGTGTTACTACCATATCCCACTGTAGTCCCATACAACACCTGCGTATCTGCCGCTTCATTTGTTGTCCATGTTATTGTCGCTGTCGTATCTCCAGTAGTCGAGGCGATCGCCGAGATTACCGGCTTTGTGTTATCCGTCGGAGATCCAGACTGGATGGTGAACGTGTACTGCGTCGCACTTGGATTGTCGCCTGTATACCCGTAGTCATCATTATCGACAGACACTTTGAGTGGCGTACCGATGTATCCGGTGTACGTGGTACTCAGAGGAATATTCACTACCAAGTTGCCCGCCGCATTTGGGAAAACACTATTGTAGTAGAACGGGCCAATCTGAACCGCATTATTACCACCAAAATGAGTACCTGAAATAGTCACGGCCTGACCCAGAGGTCCGGCGCCCGGAGATACCCCTGTGATCGTCGGTAATGCAGAAATCGGCAACATGTCAAAGACTACCCCATTGCTTGTCTTGGTTGCACCATTGACAGACACCGTATCCGTCAGCAAATACCTTCCCGGTGCAAGATTCGATGGAATATCAGCTACAAGTTGTGTGCCATCTCCCCCGGAAGGAAGATTGCCAAAGTTTGTATTATTTACACCGAGGGTAGTAACGACTCCTGTAGTCGTACTGGTCAATTTCACATTATTTCCAGTGACAGTAAAATTCGCCCCCTTGATATCTTCGCGGCAGAAATACACATTTTGAATACAGTAAGGAAGGCCAATCGAGCTGATTACCGGCGTTAGATTGTTGGTGGCGGTAATAACACTAAATGAACCAACGTAATATCGGCTGGCACCCATATCACGAGCTGGGTCAAGTGCAACAAGCGGCAACCGTTCACCGCCATTGTATAGTCCAACTAGTACAGAGTAAGTCCCCGCCTTTGTATTGGAAGGTATCTGGAATGATGCTGGAGTAGAAACGTTTCCAGTCCAGTCGACAGCATTCGGACTCGGTTGGAAAGCCGCCCCCCACACGTCTTTGCCGGCTGCATTGAGTACATGGATAAACACGACCCACTGGCCTCCAATCTTTGGTATAGGGACATTGGCACCACCTATCCAGTTGAAATTAAAAGTTATAGTTGACCCAGGCATGAGCGATTGATTTGATCCCGGCGGCGTCCATCCTTTTACGGTAATTGGTTGATATGTGTTTGATGTCCCGGTAATCGCTACAGTTGCACTTGCCGGCCCCGACGTTCCCCCCGCATTTGTACATGTAAGGCTGTAAGTAGTGTTCGCGGTAGGGGTGACTGTCTGGCTACCCGAAGCCGCTTTTGAGCCAGACCAACCACCTGATGCAGTACACGATGTTGGACTATTAGTTGAAGACCATGTTAGCGTCGAGTTTTGGCCGGCTGTAATCGAAGTTGGTGATGCTGAAAGTGTCACCACGGGAACTGGTGTTGGTGGAGGTGGAGTGCCTGCCGCTTTCAACACGATCGAATCAATGTAATATGAGCTCCCGTTTGGTGTCTCCCTGAAACGAAGTTCCTGGGTATTGTTGAGGTCCCATGCTCCACTGCCCTTCAAGGTTGAAATGGGTACTGAAACGGTGGACCAAGACGCGGTTGGGTTCACTGAGGACGGGGCGCTATCTGCTCCGGCGATGTAGCTGTGAAGGTATACAGTTAGCGCATCTGGAGTTGTCGTCAATCCTTTTATGTGGAATTCGACACGATCATACCCCCCAAAATTAACTGGCCCCCCGCAAGTATTATTAAATTGAATCATTGCACCAGCCCATTTTGTTGTGGATACGAGCAATGCATTACCTCCATTTTCTGCAGATCCGGCGGATATTGAAACCTTGGTCGAGTCATCTGTACAAATAACTGAGGAGCTTGAATTGAATATGACCTTATCTTGAGTCTCAGTCACTTGCGCCACGTTCGACACCCAAGCCGTCGGCAATGATTTGGTATCAAATGCGTATATCAGAGCAACGATGGCCACCAGCAACAGTATTGCTGCCAGGACGAGACTGGTCGTCTGTGAAAATGCACGCTTAAATAATATGCTCATAAGTAAATTAATTACCTGTTAAATGATAAAGTTTGCATTAATTGTAACATGGTAATAATTATGTCAAACCCCCTTCTTATGGGTATAAGAAAAAACGCCCGTTTTTGGCGTTTTTTCTGTGCGAGTGCCCTCAGTAGGAATCGAACCTACATTGCAAGATCCGCAATCTTGCGTCCTATCCATTGAACGATGAGGGCGAGACCTCAATATCACGCTATTTTCTTGAGTGCAGCCATCACGCGAGATTTTGTGCGTGAGGAAGTGTTGGCCTTGATATAGCCTGTCTTTACAGCCTTATCGAGAGCCTGGTAAATAGTTGGGACAAGTTTGCCTGCCCCGTTTTTGTCTTGTGCAGCTACAAGTTTACGGAACTCTTTGAGCTGCTTTTCTATAGTGGACTTGCGGCGGAGATTGAACACGCGCTTAGATTTTGAGGCGCGGAGTGCTTTGTGGGCTGATGAGGTGATAGGCATATAAGTTGTATGTAGACGATAACTTAACACGCTGTTGGGAAAAAGTAAAGATATTGCCTCGTATTCCCCGCTCCTCTATTATGTATACATGATTTCCCTCCTCCGTGGCCCCATCATTGAAACAGGCAACCGTTTTTGTGTCATTGATATACATGGTGTTGGGTACAAGGTGTATGTGACCGAGGACACGCTCCATGTACTCAAGATTGGCGCGGAAAAAACACTATGGACCTACCTCGCGGTGCGTGAAGATGCCCTTGATCTCTACGGTTTCCCTTCTCCGAAGGAAAAAAGCTTCTTTGAATTGCTCATCAGCATCTCAGGTATTGGTCCGAAGGGGGCCTTGAACATTCTCTCGCTCGTTTCAGTTGATACACTGACGAGTTCTATTAGAAGCGGATCAGTCGCTCATTTGGTAAAGGTGTCTGGTATCGGTCGCAAAACCGCCGAGAAGATTGTGCTTGAATTAAAAGATAAATTGGGCGGCATCGAAAGCGGTTCCGAAATCTCCGCAGGGATGTCGAGTGATATGGACGCCATCGAGGCTCTTCGCGCGCTTGGCTATGATGCTGATGAGGCGCGTGAGGCTCTCAAAAAGATTGATCCAAAAATTGAAGATACAGGAAAGAAGGTGAAAGCGGCCTTGAAGATGCTGGGATAACTATACACACAATGAATATAATCGACCAAATCCTCGGAGTTATACGACGAGCCCTTCCTGAAAAGGTATTTGCTGTTATTCAGCCCGCATACCACTGGGCACTCGCTTTTCTCGCAGCGCTCTGGTATCGCTTTCCTTCTCGCAAAATAAAAGTAATCGGTGTCACTGGCACAAAAGGAAAAAGTTCAACGGTAGAACTCATCAACGCTATGCTTATGGAAGCCGGTTACAAAACTGCTCTGTCAAATACCATTCGCTTCAAAGTTGGTGACCTCTCGTCGGAAAACCTGTATAAAATGAGTATGCCGGGCCGGTTCGCGGTGCAAAAACTGATTCGTAAGGCAGTGAATAATGGCTGCGCGTACATGGTTATTGAGATGACTTCCCAAGGTGCTCTTTTTTATCGGCACCGCTTTATTGAGTTGGATGCGTTCGTATTTACCAATCTGTCATATGAGCACGTTGAGGCGCATGGATCATATGAAAAATACGTTGAGTCAAAACTTTCTATCTGTAGAAATATGAAACGTTCGCATAAAAAAGACAAAGTTATCATCACCAACGCGGATGATATAGAAAGTCACCGTTTTACGGCATGTGCTTCTGACCGAAAGATGAGTTTTGGGGAAAAAGATGCGCAGCCATACACATTAAAAAAGGACGGGTCTCAGTTTACCTACGACGGGAAATTAGTTACGATACGGCTTTCCGGATTATTTAATATTTATAATATCCTGGCGGCAGCAACTGTGGCTAAAAGCCAAGGTATTTCATCGGCAGAAATTATCCGCGCGGTTGAACGCTTCGATGGCATCCCCGGTCGAGTACAGCGGATAGACGTCGGTCAGGATTTTACCGTTATCGTCGACTATGCTCATACGCCAGATTCTCTCGAAAAACTTTATCAAGTATTCCAGTCATCAAAAAGCATCTGTGTTCTCGGCGGCACCGGTGGCGGTAGAGACAAATCAAAACGTACGGTTATGGGAGAGATTGCCGACGAATACTGCGACGAAATTATCCTAACCAACGAAGACCCATACGACGAAGATCCGAAAGATATTATCAATGACGTCGCACGAGGAGTCACCTCTCAAATGCCCTCGATCATCATGGACCGTCGTTCAGCCATTAGGGAGGCTCTAAAGCGCGCACGGACCGGCGATACAGTCCTCATCACCGGCAAAGGCACCGATCCATTCATTATGGGACCAAAAAACGAACGAACACCATGGAGTGATGTACGCGTCGTTACAGAAGAACTAAACCGGATGAGAGACCGGGTAGTTGCAGAATAGGAAGTGGCGGACTGTTTTTGTGGATTTATAGAACTCTTCCAGAAAACCTCTTATTCAACTCCTGAACTGTGCGCTCCCCGATTCCCTTTTCGTCAATCCCAT
>JAHFMB010000031.1 GCA_023269245.1 Candidatus Tayloriibacteriota bacterium | reverse complement strand
GACAGGATATATACGCACAGGGTATTGAAATTATTTTTGGCCACATCGGTGATCATCTCTTTTACTTTCTGCGCGCTCATAATGCCTGGGCCGAATTTATTCTCATAGAAGTCTTTTGCCAATTTGCCGATGGTGAAATTGTAATCAGCAAAAGGAAGTGTGTTGACGGACAATGTCAGCCCGTCTGTTTTTTTGAGAATACGGCGGTTTTCGCTGGACAGTTGGAACTTTGATAGATCAATGCGCACACTTCTTGTCTGGTGCATCACCCCTTTGCCGACACGAGTAAAGACGAAGCCCTGATCATAGAGCGCCGATACATTCTCCTCGGAGAAGTCAATGGTGGTCTTTTTGTTCCAATGGAGGTAGTTCATTAGTGAAGCGCGAGCCAGAAGCCGAATACAACAAAGATGAAGTGCACGACCCAGAAACGCATCACGGTTTTTTCCTCGGTCCAACCAAGGAGTTCAAAATGGTGGTGAATCGGTGCCATCTTGAATACCTTGCGGCCGAATGTATAGCGGGAGACAACTTGGATAACGACGGAGAGTGCTTCGATGTAGAACATCGAACCAATGAAAAGAAGCGGAATCAGCTCGCCAATGGCGAGGGCGTTGACGGCCAAAAGCGCACCCAATCCGAGGCTGCCGATGTCGCCCATCATGAACCGCGCGGGCTTGATATTAAAATAGGTATATGCGACGAGAGCGCCGCCAACCGTGGCATTCAAGATGGCGATTTCGCCGAACCCGTTGATCCATGAAAGGATGCACAGAGCCATGAAGGTGGTGATGAGCATGCCGCCGGCGAGGCCGTCCATACCGTCGGCGATGTTGACTGCATTTGCAGTAAACATCACGATAAAGATAATGACGGGAATAACGATCCAACCGAGGTCAAAACCGGTTGGAACGAATGGAATGTAAATGTAGTGCCATGCGGGTCCGAGCTTGGAATAAATCCACCAGGCAGCAATAGCTCCGGCGATGAATTGGAGGATGAGTTTTTCGTGGACAAAGACGCCTTTGCTGGTGCGGGAACCGAACCAAACTGAGAGACGCTTGAAGGCGCTCCATGGCAAGGTAATCGCATACCACAGGCGCATTCTCCAGTCGCTGTGGACCCGGATGAGATTCATGATGTGCTTGAGTTTTCGTGAGCGGCGCTCCGAACCATAGATATTGAGGAGGTCGTCGATAGCACCGAGGGCGGCTGAAATAATCATGACGCCGATGGGCACATAAGTGAATGAACGATTCCAATTGAAAAAGTAAGTAATCAGCGCCACAGTCACGACGATGAGCAGGCCTCCCATGACAGGAGTGTTGGCTTTGTATGCATGTGAGCCGAGGTTGGCGAGCTCGGTCTTTGCGCCCTTGATGATGTTGAAGCGGAACAAAAGACGCGTCAACAGGGGCGCCAACAGGTAGGCAACAACGGCGCCGGCGAGGGCGAAGCTGATGATGTACGAGAGGTCGGCTGTGCCCTCAAGAATGCTTATCATGCGATACAAAATACCACAAAAACAGGAATTCACCTAATGAAACGGCAGCAGGGCACTCCACAGCACCTACCACCATTTCAACTGTCGAACTTCAGTTTTTGATTTGTTGGCTCTGACGAAAATGCGGTTTGTGTCGCCTTGCCGGCCATTTTCTGTCCACGCCTGTTCGGCAATAGGCTTGGCGATATCAATGATCTCAATAGTGCCTTGTTTGATGCCAGTACCGTACATACCATCTTCGGGATAGGCGACAGCGTGGGAATAATGGAGCTTGTAGGGGATGAAATTCTGGTATTCAACTTGATGAATAACGAGGATGTGGTCGCGTTCGTTTTCTTCAGTGTCGTTTGTCATGGTGATGATGGAGCCGGGCTGGATTGCTTTGAGGGGAATGACGCGACCGTTGGCATCGTGCGCCAATGTCGATACATCGACATTTCCTACGGGGCGCCAGGAGGCGATGAGTTTTCTCAATACCCCTTTCGCTTGGACAAACGAAATATGTTTATCGATAGAACCTTTTCCGGATTCTTCGCTCTCGGCATTGAGGACATAATAGGCGAAACCGGAACAGTCGATACCGATGTTGTTGTCGGCGAGCAGTTTTTTCAATGATTCAGTGGAGAGCGATTCGGCGGTGGTGTGCGCTTTGATGAGGAGCGATTGAACTTCCTCAAAAATCTCTTGTGGACTGCCTTTGCCTGCATGGACAGCTAGTGCGCCACGGAGCTTGGTAGTTTTGTTATTGAAATAGGGAACAGAACACATAGCGGTGCCTACCTTGAAATTGAGGTATTGGTCGATAACTGAGAGGGCACGATTGGAGAGAGTTTTGGTGTTCATGCGGGTATTTTAACATGACACACAGGTCTACCCTGTGGGTCGTGATAGTTACGAAATTTTCTCGACAACCTCTTTGCCGCGAGAATTGAATACACCATGCGTCTCAATAATGCCGCGAGCACTTTGAATCCTTACAAGATCCTCATTCATGTCAGTATTCGGATAGGTGGCAATGTTGTGGCCGAGAGATTCCAGCGAGGCAATCTTTTCGGTTGGGACTGATTTGATTGTCTTGGTGACACGCTGGACTATCTGTGCACCATCATTTATAGGAATAAGTGGTTGGTCGATTTTCTCGCCAAGAAGCGCTTTGAGGTGTGCCTCGAAGGTTGTGATACCTTTGAACCCAGTGGCGACTTTGCTAAGTCGGCCTTGAAGACGATTTTCATTCTGCAAATAGGATTCGAAACTAGTTGATGCGGGTTGACGTGCATTGATTTCGATCAAATAAATCTGGCCGCTTTTGTCATCGCGGATAATGTCGACTCCATAGAGGCCGCGCCAGCCGGCGATATTGAGCTTCTTGCCAATGTCGCTGGCCATGGTTTCGATACATTCGACTTCGACCGCATTCAAGAGACTGTGTGTGGCGCCCCAGTCATTACCCACGGTGGTGAATTGATGATCGGTGAACGGTGCCATGCCGGTGATCTGGTAACTGGTATTTCCTACGAGAATTTTGTCCGCGGCGACAATGGCGTTGACGGTAAATGATGGTCCGTGGATATAGGTCGTGCGGCGAGAGACGCGGTAGGGGAATTTTTGCTGAATAATTTTGAGCTCCGCTTCAGAATTAATGAGAAGTGTGCCGCCACCGGTGTGACCATGTGCCCACTGCACAATAAATGGTTCACCCGTCCATGCGAGATTTTTTGCGGGCATGATGATGTGGTGTGGCAAATACTTTTTGCCGAGTTCGCCCAGCCATTCGATCTGTGACATTTTGTTCTCTACTGTTTCCGAAAGTTGTGCACGCGGATTGAGGAGGTGCAAACCACTTTTGGCGGCAGCCTCTTCGACGCGGGCGGTATTTTTGAACACCAGAACGTCGCTCGGCTTTGCGGTGAATTTTTCTTTGACTGTCGGATGATCCATGAGTTCGCGCGTACCTAGGACACCATCCTCAGGTGTTCCATTGACTAGAATGACGCTCCCCGCCGGGAATCGTGAAGCGTACTTTTCGGCGTACGGCGTCTTGTTGGCAACGATGGTGTAGTCAGCAGAAGGATCCATGCCGATGGCACGTTCGAGGTCGCGGGTTATGTAGGTGATAGGTTTGGGGAGGTTCATGGGATGTAATGTAGCAGAAAATGCCACATTCATCTAATTGACCGAATGCTTCAGATATTACGAAATTAGACACACAAAACCAAAGCATTTTCTTGCACTTTTCTAATTTCGGTATAGACTGCAGTCATGTCCACTCTCTCCATCATCGCCACACCTATCGGTAATCTTGAAGACATCACCTTACGTGCGCTCAAAGTGCTTGCTGCCGCTGATATTATCCTCTGTGAAGATACGCGTGTGACAAAAAAGTTGCTTGATCGACATTCAATCAGCAAAAAGACTATTTCATATCATGCCCACAGCAAACTTTCCCGCGTCGATGAAGTGATTGTGCTGTTGAAAGAAGGAAAAAATCTAGCGCTGGTTTCAGACGCGGGAACGCCGGGTATTTCCGACCCAGGTTCAGAGTTGGTGAAAAAAGTTCGCCATGAATTGGCAAATGAAATTCGAACCGGTGAAATTAAAATTGAAGCAATTCCTGGTCCATCGGCACTCACTTCCGCATTATCAATAGCTGGGGTGCCGTGCGCAGACTTTACCTTCCTTGGTTTTTTGCCACACAAAAAGGGGAGAGAGACTCTATTCAAAGAAATTGTGAGCTCAGAACGTACCGTGGTCTTTTACGAGTCACCACATCGTATTATGAAGACATTGGAAAGCTTGATGGAACATCTGAACGGCAATTCCGATCATGCTGCACCCAAAAAGGTGACGATTTGCCGAGAACTAACGAAACTATTTGAAGAAGTAGTGCAGGGGACCGCCAAGGAGGTTCGTGACTATTTTGAGGAGCATCAAGATAAGGTGAAGGGGGAATTTGTGGTGCTTGTATCAAAATAAACTTGCTGGTCATATAAAAGTGCCGCGCTCGCTTCGCGATGCCGCGGCTAACGGATGTGGCGGCCAAAAACGTCAATTGGCTGGAGATGGAACTGATCGCGCGCCATGCGTATGTCGTCGTATCTTTGGGAGATGATTACTGTTCCATCACTGAACGGGCAGATGAGCACCTCGGGATGTTGGTGTGATATCCGATCGCACATACAGGCAATGAACTCGAATGGCCGCTCGCCCATCCGTAGACTTTCCGGAATGACCCAGTCTTTGTCGCTGAATAGGCACGCATCCGGATACCCCGGAATGGCTTCGTGGCCAAGTCCGAATTTGACGTAGGGATTGATCCATAACTTGCATGCAGCCTCAGCAAAGCGTATTTTCCAGCAAAATCCGGCATACCACACTTGCCGTTTGTATAGCCTGACCACCGCCTCCTTTCCATAGAAGGGGATGACATCAGGCTCTGTGAGTAATGAGTCTGATGTTTTCATGGTAGGTGTGACTTCTGGCACAATCATAGCACTTTGCGCTATACTAGCCACATGTCAAAAAGACAATTGCTTATTATTCTCGGTATCTGGGTGATGGTGTTTTTATTCCTCCATTTTCCGCCTGCCTGGGACAAGATGTTTGGATTGATTGCAGGTTTACTGATCATCATCATCGCATTCAAATTCAGGTCGCCGGCAAAAATCATACCACAGGAAAAGATTCCTTTCGCGGAACATAAGTCTCCGAATATCTCGGGCCAGCGTCCTCCTCGTAGCATGCCGGAGATGACATCCGCCACACCGTCCACATCGGCACCACCAACGGAACCTGACGCCATTAGCAGCACTGACTCGATGTCCTCATGAGAGAGTTGTGGCGCGAGTTCGGTGCGACGCGAACAACGACACTCATTGTTGGTGCTTTAGTTATCATCATCGCTGGCTTCTTGGCGGCATGGTTCCTGCCGATGGGGTCTATCACATACTCGACGGTTTTTCTTGATACCTCGGCGACATCAACCACCGCGGCTATAACAAACGCTTCGACGACAGCTCCTATGGCATCAAGCACGCCACTCGCTTTTGTTGTAATGCACATTAAAACACCAGAACCGCTCAAGGGTATATATATGACGAGCTGGGCGGCTGGAAATTCAAAATTTCGTTCGCATCTATTCGATCTTATCAACGCGACAGAAATAAACGCAGTCGTGATTGATGTCAAAGATTACACAGGGCGTATCAGCTTTATGGCTGGCGATCCGGAGCTGGTCAACATAGGGGCTTCAGAAAATCGCATTCCCGATATCAAAGAATTCATTGGTACACTCCACACAAAGGGCGTCTACGTCATCGGGCGCATTTCAGTTTTTCAGGATTCATACATGATGAATGTCCACCCTGAGTGGGCGGTCAAAACAAAAGGAGGTGAGATTTGGAAAGATTTCAAGGGGGTCAAATGGCTTGATGCCGGTGCCAAGCCAGTCTGGGAATACACCGCGCGCATAGGGCGTGAAGCGTACGCGTTTGGATTTGACGAGCTTAATTTTGATTACATCCGGTTTCCTTCGGACGGAAATCTTGAAGATATTTCATACACATGGGCAGATGGACGACAGCGTAGCGAGATTGTCAAAGAATTTTATTCATTTATTCATGACGAGTTCGCAGGATCAGGTATTCCGATATCGGCAGATTTATTTGGTCTGACGACAAGCGCGCAAGGCGACCTTGGTATTGGGCAGATATTGGAATACGCACTTGATTCGTTTGATTATGTGGCACCTATGGTGTATCCGTCGCATTTTGGTCCGGGATTTGACGGATATGCAAAGCCGGCTCAGCACCCGTATGAGATCATTCACTCGTCCATGTCGAGTGCCGTGGAAAAAGCCATCTCGACCACGACACCGTCAGTGCTTGTAGGCGAACAGCCGATCGCGTCTACTTCACCACAATTATATTCAAAGAAAGTATATGACAAAAATAAATTGCGTCCGTGGTTGCAAGCGTTTGACCTAGGGGCAATCTATACACCAGACATGGTTCGCAAGCAGATTCAGGCGACCTATGACGTGGGTTTGACAAGTTGGATGTTATGGAATGCGGCGAGCGTGTATGACAAGAATGCGTTGTTGCCAAAATAGGGTACCAGCACCCAGGGGCACGGCACAGGTTCTTTCTTTGCGTGTAAACGATGTGGTGTGCCGAGTAGGTGAAACCATTCTACACTCCAAGAAAGAACCTGTGCCGTGCCCCTGGGTGCATGTCATCTGCTGTGAATAGGCAGCAGCTTGCGTTTTCTTAAATAAGTGGTAGTATTTTATTCCGGACATAGCTCTCGCTAGCGACCCGTGTTGCTGGTATTCCTCCTTGAGTGCATTGTCCCTACACGATACCTCATCAACTAAAGACTTCGAGGTCGTGTTGCCAACTCGGTCAACACACAAGAAACAATGGTACAAACACAGGCAGCAGGCGGCAGAGTTCGCGGCGCGTCAAATATGGCGGCAATCCTCGGAACTGGAGCAAACGGTAAGCCAAAGTGGCAGCTTGAGATGGAAGCCCGACACGAGCTGTTCAATCGGCGGTGGACGTCATTGGATACTCCTGATCTGGAGCGCCGGTTCAAGCTCTTCCAGGCTCATCCAGATGAACTGATGGCGGTCCCCATGAAGTTTCTGACGGAAGAAGAGGTGAAGCTCCGCGAAAGTCTGGGCGAGAAACGCAAGAACGCCACCCGGACGCTCACGGAATCCTTCGGTGCCGACCGTGACGCGGCAGTGAATCTCCGGCTCGACTCCGAGCGGACCAAGCCGCATACCAAATAATCAGTCTCGGCCCATCGTGTGGGCCCCACCACCTCCCAGCTTCACCGCGGGAGGTGTTTTTTTGTCTCTATTTTAATCAATCAATAGCATGATATAATTGTCCTGTATGATCCCCGTTCCCAACGATGAGAATCGCATAACATATTTTGCCGAAACTGACGCCCGCAACAAGCGGATGAAGTTCGGTATCAAGGCCAAGGATCGCACCAAACACGTCTATGTCATAGGAAAGACGGGTATGGGAAAGTCGACCCTGCTTGAGAATATGGCCGTGCAAGACATTCAAAATGGTGAGGGTATGGCCTTCATCGATCCTCACGGCAAAACAGCCGATCTCCTCCTTGAATACGTTCCTCAGGAGCGCATCAAAGACGTCATTCACATCGCGCCGTTCGACGTCGATTTTCCTATTTCGTTCAACGTGCTGGAAAGCGTTGATCCGACCAAGCGCCATCTTGTCGTCTCCGGGTTGATGAGCACCTTCAAAAAGATTTGGGTGGACGCCTGGTCGGCCCGTATGGAATATATTTTGACCAACACACTGTTAGCTTTGCTCGAGGCGCCGAATACCACATTGCTCGGCGTAAACCGCATGCTTTCGGACAAGGAATACCGCAAAGAGATCGTGTCACATATTACCGATCCGTCGGTCAAATCATTTTGGGTAAAAGAATTTGCGAACTATACCGAGCGTATGGCGGCCGAAGCAGTGCCATCCATCCAAAACAAGGTCGGTCAGTTTACTGCCAATCCGCTTATCCGCAACATGATCGGTCAGCCCGTTTCATCATTTGATTTCCGTGAAGCCATGGATAGCCGAAAGATTATTATCATTAACCTTTCAAAGGGAAGGATTGGTGATGAAAATATGAAGCTGCTCGGTGGTTTGTTGGTAACAAAAATATATCTCGCCGCCATGTCACGCGCCGATGTTTCGGATCGCGTCATGCAGATGCTACCGAACTTTTATCTGTTTGTGGACGAATTCCAAAACTTTGCCAACGCATCGTTTGCGGATATTTTGTCAGAGGCCCGAAAATATAAATTGAACCTCACGATTGCTCATCAATATGTTGAACAGATGGACGAGGTGGTACGCCCAGCTGTGTTTGGTAACGTCGGTACCATGATTACATTCCGTGTGGGAGCCACAGATGCGGAGCTGTTGGAAAAGGAGTTTGCGCCTACATTCACGATGGAAGATTTGGTTAACTTGGGGTTTGCACAGATATATCTCAAACTGATGATCGATGGCCTCGGATCCGCGCCATTTTCTGCACGAACGCTTGGTCCGATTCCTCATCCAGATAGCTCGTACGTCAAAGAAATCATTGATTCATCACGAAGTCAGTTTGCGCGCACTCGCGAAGAAGTTGAGGTGGCGATTATTAAATTCCACGAGCCAACTCCTTCACCGAAGAAAGTTTCGGCAACTCCGGCTGTACCCGTAACACCACCACGATTGTCTGCTTCGGACTTGGTTGCGGCTAGTTCAACAAAACCTGTGGTAACAAACGATAGACCGTCACCGACTTCGTCGGCCCCAGCTCCAGTGGCACAAATAGTTTCTGCACCCTCACCAAGTCCAAAGTCGGCAACACCTCCTCGGCCCCAACCAACTCTCGCTGCAAAACCGACACCCGCACCTCAGCAGCAGCCAGTAAAACCCGTTTCACTTTCTACTTTGGCGCCAAAACCAGCTGCTCCAAAGCAGGATCCAAAGGTTGCTTCACTGCAGAACGTGAATGATCTAAAAAATGCACTTGCCGCAGCTTTGAGTAAATCAAAAACTGAAAAGAAAACAGCTGTAGTTTCCTCGCCAGCCCCAACCTCTACTAACTCTCCAGCTCCAGTTAAGCAACCT
>JAHFMB010000107.1 GCA_023269245.1 Candidatus Tayloriibacteriota bacterium | reverse complement strand
CTCAGTACATGGAAGCCCTTTGGGCTGGCGCAACGAGTCGGTTTTAACCGACTTTCACGTACTGAGGCAGGACTTCAGTCCGCCGAATCTCGTTCGGCAAAAGCGCAATTTGTGCCCGTGCTCAGTATATATCAGCCAAAAGAGATGAATATGTCAAAATGTCCAAAGTTGAACGGCAATAGCGCATCTGCGCCAGCCTATTGTAAAGTCACTCTCAAAATGCTAGAATTCATAGCAGGATCGTCCAATTTATATAAAGGAGCAGGGTCATGAAAAAATTTCTTACAATTCAAAATTTTGCGTGGTTGTATGCGGCGATGTTCTTTGTCCTCGGCTCGCTGCGGCACATTCCGTTTATCAATGACGCCAACGGCGTCACGCTCGGGATTTTCAGCCTCCAATGGTATGACGATCTGCTCCATTACGCCTCGGGCGTTTGGGCAGCGATAGCAGTCTGGAGATCGTTCAAGGATTCAGTTTTTTACTTCAAGCTTTTCGGGTTCATTTACGGACTGGATGGCGTGCTTGGATTCTTGGCTCATCTATGAAAAGTGTGCAAAGATGATAAACTGCCAGGATGGAATTTCCAATCACAGAACTTCTGGACTATGAGAACAGTGTGGCATGGATTATCGAGCATTTTCATCCAGGCGGTATGAGATGCCCGATGTGTGGCAAGCCCCAGGAGCAGGCACGAGAGTTTCGACGAACCAAGCGCAGCCAATTATTGGTGGTGTATCGTTGCCGAGACTGTCACATGACCTACAATCTGTATAGTGGAACCGTCTTTGAGCAAACGCATCTGACACCTATGCAGGTGGTCTTGCTAATGCGCGGCATCTGCAAAGGTGAAAGTTCCAAGGTGTTGGCGGAGGAGTTGGAACTGAATTATGGAACCGTTCTGACCCTTCGCCATGAAGTTCAGTGGAATGCTGAACACGCTCAAGCGACCACACCTCTTCCCGATACGCATACTGAAACGGATGAAATGTTTCAGAATGCGGGAAAAAAAAGGCGAGGAACACTTTGATCTGAATGACCCGCCGCGCCGTCGAGCCAACAAACAACGCGGACATGGCACTTATGAGAATGATCGTCCACCTGTCGTGGGCACCGTTGGTCGTGAAACTGGACAGGTACGCTTACGGGTCGTCCACCAAACGACCCAGGAGACTTTGGAACAGCATGTGCACCAGTTCACGGTGGCAGGAGCAACCTGTTATACCGACGAATGGAATGGCTACGCCCATATCATTCGATCCCATGCCACCGTCTCCCACGGACAAAAGGAGTGGGCACGCGATGACGATGGCGACGGAAAACGCGAAGTGCATATCAACACCAGTGAAGGAATGTGGACCGATGTACGCATTTTCCTGCGACCATTCAAAGGTGTCAATAAGCGTTTCCTGAGCGGCTATATTGCGATGGCTGAGTTCCGTCGCAACCTCAAACGAATCTCGCCCGCTTTCATTGCTATGTTAGTCCTTGCACACTTTTAGAACATGAGCCAAAATATTATACCTACTTCAAAAATGAAATAGATGAAGAACGTCGCGAGAATACAGAAGAAGCCGGGCGCAAATACCTGCGGGAGTCTCTTGGCGAAGACGGGTATAGGACGATTACAGGGAAATGACCACGGACAAATCCAAAGCCCCAAAGTTGTTGCTGGACGAACAAATTTGGGTATATCTTGCCACGCTTTTACGCGAACAAGGTTTCGATGTAATCCATGTTTACGAATCGGACTTGGAACAAACGCCTGATTCGGATGTCCTTCGATCGGCAGTGGAAAATCATCGAGCCGTTGTTACTTTATAACACCAAACATTTTATTCCGCTTGCGCGTGAATACTTTACAGAAGGTAAAGAACACTACGGCATTGTAGTATCTGACGAAATCCCGCAAGGAGAATTACAAAGACGAGTAACAAGACTACTGGAAAGTGTTTCGTCAGAAGAATTGAAAAACATGGTTCGATTTCTTCAAGAGTTCAAGCAAGAATGAATACTCCGACAAATTACTCGCATTCCAATTCCCTGGCGGAGCAGAAAAGGATTCGTCCCCATACCCTCTCCCCGCGGGAGAGGGACAACCCGACACGCCGATTAATCGCCACAATCAGGGTGAGGCGCCGTGCTGAGCTTGTCGAAGCATCCTAACCCCGCTCATCGAAAAGTCAGTTTTCGTCCGTTGCAACCGCAAGCCTCTTCACCCATCACGCGCCCGACGATGAACCGTCGGGCTATTCCTACAAAATCGGCGAAGCCGATTAGCCGACTTCGAGTCGGCTTCGTATGGCTAGCGTGGACGTTCATATCATCCCCACAGGGGGCGTCTATGCGACAGCGGCGGTATAATTTCCCTCAACCATGCAACCCAACTTTTCATCACCACAGAAAAGAAATCGTCCCCATACCCTCTCCCCGCGGGAGAGGGGCAAACCGTCCCGCCGATCAATCATCACAACCAGGGTGAGGGCGGTATAATTTCCCTCAACCATGCAACCCAACTTTTCATCACCACAGAAAAGAATTCGTCACCATACCCTCTCCCCTCGGGAGAGGGACAACC
>JAHFMB010000106.1 GCA_023269245.1 Candidatus Tayloriibacteriota bacterium | reverse complement strand
TATCGTCAAATTCATATTTGCATTAAGTAGATTCCACCGCTATTCACAACGAGCCCCTTCATCTCTAATTCGGAAACAGTTACATTAAATAGCGATACTGCGAAGCCAGTTTTCTCAATAAGCTTGCTAGAGTCAAGGGCGCCATTTCTCAAATGGTCACAGATGGCTCGTTCTTCAGGTGACAGCGAAAACGTATCCAAGTTTACTCGTGAATTTTTTGGGCGCGTGTCCCCACTCATTTTTCCCGCCAGCCGTGCTTCTTCAATTCTTTTCATCTCCGCTAATGTGGCGGCCAACCGTTCCGGACTGCGTGCCACTTTCGCCACGCGTTCTTCGGTGAAGGTGAGCTCACTCATGATTTCGGCCGCATTGGTCACTGGCGTGGCACCTTCTTTCATGAGCAGAAGCGGCCCATACGATAATTCGGAAAAAATGGAGCCCGGAACAATCAGGACATTACGATTGAGTTCAGTTGCATAGGTTGCCGTGCCGAGAGTGCCTGATCCTTGGCGTCCCTCTACTATGAGTACAGCATGCGACATGCCGGCCATCCAGCGGTTGCGCACCGGGAATGTCCACGGTGCGCCCATTTGTTCGGGCGGGAACGAAGACACGAGAGCGCCACTTGACTCAATGATGCGTTCAGCGAGATTGCGTCGGCTTGGTGGATAGAGCACACCAGAAGAAAGTCCTGAACCGGGGAATGCAATGGTCTTGAGTCCTGCATCAATAGCTGCCTCATGTGCGATAGAATCAATGCCGATGGCCATGCCTGAAATGATCACAACCGGCTGGCCTTGAAGTTCAAGGATAAGTTTGCGGCAGGTTTCAATGCCGTAGCTACTCGGTGTGCGTGATCCGACGACGCACAAAAATTTCTGGTCATCGGAAGGAATGACTCCAGCAACTTCGAGGAATTTGGGAAGTGGATGTATTTGTTGTAAGAGCCATGGGTATTTGTCGGGTGTGAGTCGATGGGTAGTAAGTTTCATGAAGTTTTAAAGTTAGTGAGTAATCGGGTGGTCGCGCCCCTTCGCGGTACATGTGTGTCCGATTTCCGATAAACGATGCGGTGTGCGGATGTTGTGGTAGCTACTATCTACAATCGGACACACATGTACCGCTTCGGGGCGCTCAAGGCTGCTGTTTATCGTAGCGGCAAGACACCTGTCTCGTGGAGAGGCCGTAAGTAGTGGAGTCTGATAGTTTTATTGGCTACAAGGAGAAGAAATTCAACATTCGCATTGAGTATGTTACACTATTTATATGTTAGACATCAAATTCATCAGGGAGAATAAGGAGCTTATTGCCCTCGCTGCCCAAAAGAAACGCCTCGATTTCAAGGTCGAGGAGCTTATTGCACTTGATGACAAACGTCGCACATTGCTTTCGGGCGTCGAAACGCGTCGCGCAGAGCAAAATGCCGCCAGTGCCAAGATTACTACCGCTTCCGCTGAGGATCGTGCCAAGCTCATTGCAGAGATGAAGACCGTCAAATCAGCGCTTGAGGCTGATGAGAATGCACTCAAGCAGGTCATGGTTAATTGGCAGAATCTGATGCTCCGCGTTCCCAACATTCCAGATATGTCAGTTCCTGATGGTGTGAGCGATGCAGAAAACAAGGAAGTCAAAGTTTGGGGAGAAAAGCCAGCCTTCACCTTTGAACCAAAGGATCATATCGAACTTATGACCAAGCTTGGCATGGCAGATTTTGAACGAGGCGGCAAGGTGCACGGCTTCCGTGGGTATTTTCTGACAGGGGATGGAGTAAAACTTTGTTTTGCCATTTGGAACTATGCGCTGGACTTCTTCTCAAAGAAAAACTTCACGCCGATTTTGCCGCCGATCGTGGTGCGCAAGATCAATTTGTTTGGTACTGGTTATTTGCCACAAGGTGAAGAGGATATGTACAAGACGCAGGATGGCGACTATCTCGCTGGTACTGCAGAAGTTCCACTCATGGGTATGCACAATGATGAGACGCTCAATGCTGCAGAGCTCCCAAAGAGGTATCTCGGTTTTTCACCATGTTATCGTCGCGAGGCCGGCGCCCATGGCAAGGACACTAACGGCTTGATCCGTGTCAACGAATTTTACAAGTTCGAGCAGGTTATTATTTGTGAAGCCAATCACGAAACCTCAGTCAAATATCACGAAGAAGTCAATCGCAACACCGAGGAGTTCATAGAGACACTCAAGATTCCATATCACACCGTGGTCAATTGTGGAGGAGATCTTGGTCTAGGTCAGGTCAAGAAATACGACATTGAGCTCTGGGTGCCAAAAGAGGGTAAGTACCGCGAGATTTCATCGGCGTCATACTTCCATGATTTCCAGACGCGTCGACTCAATATTCGTTATCGTGATGCCGACGGTACGCTTCGCTACACACACTCACTCAATTCGACCGCTATTCCGACGCCGCGCATCCTGGTTTCGCTCATCGAAAACTACCAGCAGGCTGACGGTACCATCAAGATTCCAAAGGTTCTCGTGCCGTACATGGGCACAGAAAAGATAGGGTAACAACTCCCCTTAGGGCGATTCTTTTATATGCGTTCTCGCTATTCATCTCGCCAATCAAAAACATTCGCCTCAAAACGCCGTTCGCGTTTGATAGTGCGCTGGAGCATTGGTACAGTGTCGGTCGTTCTTGCGGTGATGCTCCTGTCCGCGCTTTCCTCACTGCGCTCGTTTGCCA
>JAHFMB010000030.1:4325-9745 GCA_023269245.1 Candidatus Tayloriibacteriota bacterium | reverse complement strand
AAGGCAACTTCCAGGCCGGCTTTTTTTATGAAAAAAATGTAACTACCACTTTTATACACTGTTGACCGTATTCGCCACCAGGTTGATGATACCCCATGCCGAAAGCATGATGAACATACCTATAAGACCTCCCCACATGCTTTTCTTTCCGCGATCATGCGCCTCTCCACCTGGCTCTCCCCAAATAACTTGGAACACGCCGTAGACAAACACGACAACCGCTACGGCAAACATGAGGGTGATAACCGGATTGACAATATTATCGAGAATCGGATTTACAACCTTACCCACCGCATCCGCGTTGATTTCGGCATGCGCCACCTGAAAAATCGGTAACATACTATGTTCTATTATGGAGTAATCTGGCGAGGATAGTTGATCTGAGGATACTGGCTCGTCGGTGCGTTCGTATCAGTGCGGAATGTATTGGTCAGGATGCGTACAAGTCCCCAAATGGAGAGGATGACGAAAAGACCGACAATGGCCCACAGGATGCCTCTGCCAATCTCCTTGCGTGCATCGGCATTTTCCCCTGCCATAATGAACCGAACAGCCAAAATGACAATGTATATGACCGCAATGGCAATGAGGACTTCGAGAACAACGTTGCCAATATTGGTAAGCTTGTAGGTCAACGAATTGACGTCCGTAATCGCCTGAGCTGAAGCGACAGCTGGCATCAATACTGCGAGAATTGCTAATATTTTCTTCATGATAATTGTTTACTATGATTAATATCGCTGATAATTATACCCTGTATCTTGAGGGATGGAAAGGGCGTCCTGTGGACTAATTACCTATTGCGTCGGCTGGTTGACTGTCCCCGGCTCTTGACCTATGGCACCAGGCGATGTAGGAGCCATTTGCTGATTTCTTATATATGTCTGTGGTGATACAAAATTACTTGTGCCACCATTCGAACTCCTAAAATTACTCGTACCTCCTTGTGGAGACGTAAAGTTGCTCGTACCACCATTGTTGGCACCACCACTGCTTCCCCCGGGGAATATATTTTTAAACGACGTCCAGGAAGCTGGCTGGTTCGACTCATTTTGAAGGCCAAAAGTGTTTTGGAGAATATTGACCAAACCCCAGAAAGACAACACAACAAAGAAACCAATCAGGCTGTACATAACATACTGTCCTGCATTTTTTCTGTCTTCATTGGGCTTGATGAAATATTGAATGATATACCACACAAAGATGACCACCGCCAAACCGATAAGAAGAACGAGAAACTGGTTGAGATAGCCAATAACAAGGTCGATAATGTAGGCCAGATTCTTCCCTGCCGCAAATGTAATTGCCGGGGTTAAAAGTGCAACGGTTACCGCGATTCTAATTGAAAGATTTTTTTTCATATTAATGTATAAAATAATAATTACTTATTGAGCGCGCCACGGACTGCATTGATGGTATTCGGATCGACTCCCGATGATGCCAATGTATTGATGACAACTTCGACGATGATTCGTGCCCCGATGACAACGGCGACGCCGATGATGATCCAAAACAACCATTCCTTGAGCTCCTTCATTTTGTTCGCATCTCCCCTTGCCAAAATAAACTGCAAACCGACCCACACGAGAAGTAGTACAGCGATAATAATCACTACGTAGCTAAAAATCTCAACAAAGTTTTGTACGAGTCCGGAGACAGAATCGACTTTAAGAGGGTTTGAAAGTGTAAATGTGGCCTGTTTGTCTGATGATGAGGCAGCTAAAGCCAACAGTGGCAAGCTCATGAGTGCTATAACACTCGCACACACTTGTTTATATTTACCTTGTAAAAAATAATTCATAAAAAGTTCTATTTCGGACTCCCGAGCAACGTTCTGAATCCATCATTGCTAGCAAGCCAGCCCAGAGCTTGGTATACGATGAACCATGCCGATAGCATAATTATAAACCCTATAAAGACTTTGGGAAAGATGGACTTTGCCTTGCTGATATTCTTTTCTTTGCCGGTAACCATGAGGCCGCCAGCATAGCTAAACATCAAGATGGCCACCAATACGCCCACGACCATCATGATGTTAATAAGATGCTGAATAAGGAGCATGACGGCATTGAAGTCGCAGGGGACATATTTTGGATCATGTGCCGTATTCGCTCCTGCAGGACCATCACAAACTGCAATCTTGAATGCTGAACTGTTCGGATTCGTCGATGGTTCAGTGAGAGGGGTCTGCAATGTCTGTGTCGGAACTGCCGTCGGGGCGGCTGAAGGCGGACTCGCCGGAGATTGGGCACGGATAATATACGTAGGGGCCAATACAAGTGCGGTCAAAAATACGAATTGGGCTAAAATTTTCATGGAATAATTACTGCAGCGCCTGTCTCAATATAATATCATACTCGTCTCCCGCATCCTGGATTGCCTGATACCTGCTCTTGGCTCCGCTGGTGATATCCGCGATCATGTTGCCGAAAATGTCGCGCGACTTGACCGGATCAGCATCGAGCCACGTTTTTGCGGTCAGCGCAGCTTCGTTGAAAATCGTTATGTACGGATCGTTGGATCCTTGGGCGATGACATCGCGGCGTACCGTCGGAAGATAGAGCGTTGTATTGAGCTCGGACATAACAGTAGGGTCAGTCAGGTATGAAATGACCTGAAACACCGCGTTGGCATTCGCCGAGCTTCGTACGATTGAAAATGCATTCATTTTTGCGTATCCAGCTTTGATGCCGCCCGTACGAACCTGCGGCAGTGGCGCCACATCAAAATTGAGATTGGGATTTTTTGATTGGATATCCTTGAGCTCGGAGGCAAAGCCAAAATACGTCGCCAAGCTACCGGCGAGAAAAGCCGATTTTGATGCAGGCATGCCTCTATTCCATGAATAATTCGGACTAGCTGGATCAACAAACTGCGTAAAGAAATCAATTGCAGGAGTCGGATCAACTCCGCGGGATGTCTTGAGTGTACTCTGTATATAGCCATCCTTGTCCGTACGCGTAATCGGGTTGCCCACCTGCATGATGAGAGAAGCTAGAATCTCGCGAGCATTGCTAATGTTAGTAAAATCGCCAAGTGCAACCGTTGATCTGCGAATGTTGCCATTCTGGTCCTTGGCAGTTAGTTTTGCATTGAGCACAGCAAACTCATCCCAATACTTCGGGTATGCGGCAATGCCGGCGGCATTGAACATGTCGCGATTCCAATACATCACCAGTGGGTCAACAGTGAATGGTATCGCAATGATGCCGGCGGAATTGAGATAGATGGTACCCTCCTCGACAAAACTATCGATAAATGTGCGCTGCGGCAACGCAGTGAATGGAATAGCAGCAAGCTTGTCATAGTGGGGCAAGAGCATATCGGCAGGAATGAGGAGACCATCAGGTCCTTGTCCGCGCGCAAGTGCCGCGATAAATTCCTGGGAAAATGTCGCCGGGCTCTTTTGGACATATCTGACAGTGATCGGCTGCGGAAGCGTGGCGTTGACCTTGGCTACATAATTGTTGAATGTATCGGCCGGAAACGTCCCCCAGAATGTCACCGCGGGAATAGTCGCGCTCGATGATCCGCCCTTGTACATGGCGAACGCGGCAACACCGGCAACGAGAAATATGACGAACAATATGAGTGTTATAACTTGAAATTTGGTGATCTTCATAAATTAGGTTCGAGTGAATACGAGTCCATAATGATGGTCGCCTGCGCCAAATGAATCGACGAGCTTGAAGCCATTTTTTTCAAAAAGCATTTGAGCCTTCATGGCCGGTACCAATTGCTTTGGGCTGAGCGGGCTCACCTCGCTCCAGTCGATAATCATCACCTTACCTCCGGGTTTCAGAATGCGCTTTATTTCAAGACAAAAATCATCAGGCTTCTCAATCTGAAATAGTACATTCGAAGCAATCACGCGGTCGGCAATGGCCTCGCGGAGTTTGGTGCCACCGATTTTCTCGGCGTTGCCCCACACAACCTCGATGTTCCTCACCCCCTGTGTTGAGGCATTCGAACGCAGCCGCTCAAGAAGATTCTTCTGCACGTCTACGGCATAGACGCGGCCACTGGAACCAACTTTTTTGGCAGCTTCAATGCTATAAAATCCGGATCCGGCGCCGAGATCGACGACCTTCTGTCCGTCAATGAGGCCAAATTTGGCGAGATTTGCTGCAGGATCAGAAAACATAGGATAATTATACCCTATTGACGAGAGGTGCAGAAATGGTGTTTGGGGACAAAAGAAGGCGGAGGGTAAGGGATTCGAACCCTTGATACCTTTCGGTATACACGCTTTCCAAGCGTGCGCACTAGACCACTATGCGAACCCTCCAATCACAAAAATATAGCAGGTGAATTACACGCGCACTAGATTATTAATTCTTCACTACCCATCTCACGTTTTTATTTTACCACCCTCCACCACCTCCTCCTCCGCCGCCGCCGCCAGAGAATCCGCCGCCGCCGCTACCACCACCGCCAGGCATTGACGACATGTTGGTGCTGGCCATGCTATTGAAGCTCGATAGATTCGAATAGAGCAGCATCGAGTTGAACGGGCCACCAACAGGATACCCTTCGTACCATGAAGGAGGACTTGTGTAGATATCAGCAAACTCTTTTGACCAGGCACTGGCAACGCCGAGCACCATGGCGTATGGCAAAAGTTTTTCGAACGTTTCCGGCCTTTTTTCCGGCGCATTATGAAAATTGAGGCGATCTTTCTCGGCTATCTGCAAATAATCTTTAAGACCGAGAATGTATTCCTTAGTAGCCACACCTTTGACTGTTTTGGCCGGCATAAGGCTGTGGAAAAAAACACCGATGATTATAGAAAAAATGATCGAGGCAATAAAGGGTGTAGGGCTTACTGATGAAGAAACGGCATTGAAAATTGAACTAAGGAAATGGAATCCAATGACTGAAGCCCATACGAAAATAATCACGACCGCACGTATGACTGATGGTCCGCTTTCTCCCCCTGTCTTCAAATTGCTGTAATATCCCTTATCAAGAAGTGTCTGCAAACCCCTTTTTGTGATGGCCGGAATGTGCGCGTAAAATGAATTCCTCAGATTCGTCAGTTTCCTTTTTTCACCAGGTCCCGCATCAAGCGGAAAGATACGGCTCAACAACATCCTGTCAAATTCATTTGACACATCATCGTATTTCTTGAGCAGCTCAAGCTCGTAATCGCTCGACTTGATGAAGCCAAGAATTTTGTTGTCTATGTATCTGATCTTGAGATACCCCTTCGTGGCCAGATAAATGACTTCGGCCGAAATATCCCCCGGAGCAATCTTTTGATTGACAATGCCTGCCACTTCCATTGGCGTCAATCCGTCGGGAATATCGTACTGCGGCACAATCACTCCTGAACCTTTCGGATCACGACCCTTTGCATACCACTTTCTGTACATCACAATGAACGTGATAAGCGGCAACAAAATAATTATGAACCAGGT
>JAHFMB010000030.1:0-4315 GCA_023269245.1 Candidatus Tayloriibacteriota bacterium | reverse complement strand
AGTACCAAAAAAATCATCAGAGCTTGAGTATGGTACAACGGTTCCTTTTGGAAAACCAACTGCCGCAGTCAGACCTTCACCGGGATACAGAGGTCGAGAAACACTAAAGGCGGCAGCAATTTGTCCAGCTGAATCATTGCCGTCACACCCACCTTTGCTTCCAGTAGCACCCGCGTAACATGCCGAGCGCATGACCGTCGCACCTTGCGGCAATTCAAATGTTACGTGGGCTTTATATATCGGGATTTCCCACTCGTTGCCAGTAGCATTCCAGTAAATCTCATCGACATCTTTGAGTTGGGCAACAGCGTGAGTGGCGCGATATCTGATCACATAGGTACGCTCACCAAGAAAAGCAACATTCGCATCACCAATGCGGATACGGACATTGCCATTCGCCGACTGCCTAACCCAGGTGACCGGGTTCCCTTGCCTGTCCGTTACGGAAATATCAGTAATCGACATCGAACGATGTTCAGATGAAAGAGGCCTGATATCTCGGTAGATACCGTGGTGCGCAGATGGACCTGTGGTGTAGTCGATGACTTCACGGACGGAAACCGAATTATCCGTATTGACCGACACTATTGATTGAAACCTTGTGATAGCTTGCTCATTCGATGCCGGCAAATCTGATTGTGCATACGCACCACCAGCCATGACCCCAAGCAGGGCTAGGCCGGCAAGAATAAGTACGCATATGCGCTTCATGACTATCTAGAACTTAACTGCAACTGGGTTTTTTGCGGCAGCATCAGCGGCATCGAGCTGGAAGAATTCCATGGAAGTGAAGTGGAAGGCTGAGGCGATAATATTGCCCGGAAACACCTGAATGGCAGTGTTGAGTTCGCGGACATTGCCATTGTAATAACGGCGGGATGCCTGAATCTTATCCTCAGTCTCAGTCAACTCAGTTTGGAGGGAAAGGAAGTTTTGATTTGCCTTGAGCTCTGGATATGCCTCCGCGATTGCGAAGACTGACTTGAGAGCACTCGCCAAACCAAGCTCCGCCTGACCCTTTTGGACGGGTCCCTGCGCGCCCATGGCGGCCGCACGTGCCTTCGTCACATTCTCAAATGCCTGACTCTCATGCGTCGCATACCCTTTGACGGTCGCGACAAGGTTCGGGATGAGATCATACCGGCGTTTGAGCTGCACATCAATGTCAGACCATGCCTCCTTGGTACGGTTGACCATCGACACGAGGCGATTGTACGAGACGATTGCCCACAGAACGATCAATATGACTACAACAAGCAGTATTGTCATGGTGAGATAGATTACGGATGTTAATAATGCGACTATATCTAGTGCGCGATGCTATTTTTTAACTGGCACCTTTGTCTCATCAATACCCTGAGCGGTGGCAACAAACCCGAATGATTTGACCATGTCAGTAAAAGCTACATCAGATGAGGTCACAATAGCCTTGTTGTTGTTTTGAGCCTGGGTGATATTCGAACCTGTAAGATTCTTGCTTGCAGGATCAAGAGTAATTGAAGAGAATGTGAACATGTAGCAAATAGCGTCTTTTTGGAGCGAATACATATGGTTGAAATATCCGCGTCCCTGGACCGTGTTGGACATAGTGATGCTATTGAAGCTCAATGGACCAACCTTGACCGTATCGCGACTCTTGACTGTAGTGACAGGCGGAAACGCGCACTTGCCTGGAGTGACGATCACGTCAGCTTGGAGTTTGGCTACTGTTGAAACCTGAGCCTTGTCTATAGGCATGATGAACGAAACGCCAGTTTCAGTCTCTGCCTTCTCCCACGTAGTTGGGTACTTGACCGAAAAACCAAGCTCTGAGTTTTGGAACTCCGATGTCTGGCTTGAAACCTTGGTGGTTTCGCTCACTGGTGCCGAAGGAGTAGCATCGCTGATAACGGCCGGAGTGCTTGTACCGGTTGTATCCGTTGACGGGGTCTTGTCCGAAGAACCGCCAAAGACGACAATCAAAATAATGGCAATAATAACGAGTATAATGACAACGATTCCTTTTTTCATATAATAATAGTGATTTACTTGCTAATTCAGTAGAACGCCTACTGGGTAAAACGAAAGTAACAGGGTTACTCTGTGTTGGACTGATTGTACCACATACGAAGCTAATATCCCATACCACCCATGCCAGGGTTCATGGGAGCATCTTTCTTCTCCTCAGGCTCATCTGCAACCGCAGCTTCCGTCGTCAGAAGGATTGCTGCTGCCGAACACGCGTTTTCGACGCCCAAACGAGTGACTTTGACCGGATCGACAATACCCGCCACGACCATGTCGCTAACCATTTCATCCTTGAGAGCATCATAGCCGATATTTCCCTTGCCGTGTTTCACTTTGTCGATAATGACCGAACCGTCTTCCTTGCCGGTATTGATGACGATCTGACGGAGCGGCGCTTCGAGTGCACGGATAACAATCTCATGTCCCAAGATTACTTCTGGTGACAATGTCTCGCGGTGATCCTTAAGCCATTCGGCAAGCCGTCCGGCAACTTTGACCAACGCAACGCCTCCGCCGGCCACAATACCTTCTTCGATAGCAGCCTTCGTAGCATTGACCGCGTCTTCAATCTTGAGCTTCAAATATTTCATCTCAGTTTCGGTGGCCGCACCGACACGAATGACTGCGACCCCGCCAGAAAGCTTTGCAATGCGTTCGTCAAGCTTTTCCTTATCATACTTTGACGTGGCAGTATCGCGCTGTTTCTTGATCTGGCTGACCCGGGCCTGGATTTCATTTTTTTTACCTTTGCCACCGACAACCACCGTCGTATCTTTGGTTGAAATAACTTTTCGGGCCTTACCAAGCATGGATAGATCCGCTTTTTCGAACTTGATGCCGACTTCTTCGGTAATAACGGTCGCGCCGACAGTCACTGCGATATCTTCGAGCATCGCCTTTTTGTTGTCTCCATATCCTGGAGCCTTGATGGCAAGAACGTTGAATGCGCCGCGTAGTTTATTGACTACGAATGTCGCCAAGGCCTCGCCATCAACATCTTCAGCGATAATAACCAGCTCCTTCTTGCCAGTCTGCGCGAGTTGTTCGAGCAATGGCAGAATTTCTTTGACTGATGAAATCTTCCTGTCAGTGACGAGAACTGCTGGATCCTTGAACTCAGCTTCCATGCGCTCGGTATTGGTCACCATGTAGGCCGAAATGTAGCCCTTATCAAACTGGATGCCTTCAACGATCTCCGGGTCCTCGAGAGTGGTCGACTGTGATTCTTCGACTGTCACTACACCATCCTTACCAACCTTCTTGATGGTGCCGGCAATGATCTTGCCGAGTTCAGCAGACTCTGCGGAAATAGTAGCCACCTGATGAATCTCCTCGTCGGATTTGATCGGCTTCGCCTGCTTTTTGAGTTCTTGCACGGCATATTTCGAGGCTGACTCGATACCGGCTCTGATGCCCATGGCATTGACGCCCATGGTCGCATGCTTCATGCCTTCCGCGATGATCGCCTGTGCGAGGATTGTTGCCGTCGTCGTTCCATCTCCCGCGTTATCATTTGTTTTTGTCGCGACTTCTTTGATAATCTCCGCGCCCATATTCTCGAATTTGTCTTTGAGTGTAATTTCTTTGGCAATCGAGACGCCGTCGTTCGTGATGGTCGGACTGCCATATCCTTTGTCGAGTACGACGTTTCGGCCTCGCGGACCAATGGTAATCTTGACCGCATCAGCAACGGCATCTATGCCGCGCTTGAGCGCCTTTCGTGCTTCTTCGTTGTAGAGAATTTTTTTGGACATAGTTATTTAAATTACAAATCTCAAACTACAAATTTCAAAAAGTTCAACCGTTAAAATTCAATCTTATTTTTGATTCTTAAGTAGTGGCTTTTTTGTAGTTTGTGTTTTGCAGTTTGATATTTATTTAATAATCGCTAAAATCTCACTTTCTCTTACCAAATAATATTCCTCACCATCAACACTCACTTTGTCGCCCCATTGAAACATAACTTTGTCGCCGACGTTGACCGTGAGAGGGATTTTTTTACCTTCTTCAATGCGTCCAGGTCCTGCGGCCACGATCTCGCCACGCTTGCCATTTTTTTCTTCATTGACCGTCACGGGAATAATAATGCCCGACGATGTCTTTTTTTCTTTGGTGTCGGCAAGCTCGAGGATCAGTACGCGATCCTGGAGCGGTTGTATCTTTTTTGAGATGTCTTTCATGTGAATATAGTTAGGCTGATAATGTAGTCGCATTATATAGAAATGGTTCGGGAGTGCAAGAGGTACAGACTTGACATTTTACATATATATAGTATTGTTTGTCCGAACAGTATCAACATAATCCATAG
>JAHFMB010000029.1 GCA_023269245.1 Candidatus Tayloriibacteriota bacterium | reverse complement strand
TTACTGGCAGGCTCGTCTTCATAACGCTTCATCTCTTCGATAATCACGTCGCGCTCTTTATTCACGTGTTTTTGAAGGAGTAATGGCTTTGTGGCAAGCTCTTTGTTTATATCTAGCGCTAGCTCCCAGTCAGTGCTAAGTACCTTGTTATGAAAGTTAGTTATGTCAATATCCGTATAGGCATTTTGGAGCCCACCGACGCGTTCGATCGAGTTCACATCTTCTGTTGTCGGATACTTTTTCGTCCCTTTAAACACCATGTGTTCGAGGAAATGGCTGATGCCGTTTATCTCCGGCGTCTCGTATCTGCTCCCCACGCCCACCATAACCGAGGTAGCTATGGAATTAACGCCTTCCATCGGGATCATCATGAGCCGCACGCCGTTTTTGAGAGTTACTTTATCGTAGGGTTTATCCTGAGTTTTACCGAAGGAGAGTTTGGACATAGCACATATCATACCAGACCAAAGCGAAAATACATAGAGGTTTTCGTTGTCTTCAGCCTCGGTAAATACCGGAACTGGAGACAACGGCATAGGGATTCACAAAAAATATTTAGATAAGCGCCAAAAGGCACTCATAAAAATATTTCCTGCGAAAGGAGCCGTAGTCTGACGAAGATGGTCACCGATCGGTGACCGGTGACCATCTATAGTCAAGGCGCGAAGCGCTATGGAACCGGAATGCTCGCCGGAGGAACCACAGGTTGCTTTGCAACACCAAACGGCTTGTTCGGGGCCGCAGCTGAAACACAGAGTTGTACTGGACCACCCAGCGCATATCCGCGAGGATTTTCGACGGTCAACACATGGGTAGTGGAGTCAACTGTAGGTTTCAGGTCAAACCCATCATAACTGGTCACTGACGAGACGTTTGTGGACTCAATCAGAGTCAACGTAGCCTTCGGAGCACTGCGGTCAGACGGATCATAAGCGTAGCATACCGTTCCCAGCATCACAACGCCAGCGCTATTCTTGATGTTGTACGTTGTAAATGCCGGCCCACTGAGGGTAGCAACACCATCAGCTGAGCTGTAGCCAAAGATCAAACCTTCTGCTCCAGTGTTTGCCTTAAACGTCACCAAGACAATCGGACCAAGGGGCCTGCCGATGTCGGACGTCAAGGTGATGGTGTTGTTTGAAGCGCTCATACTGAGCACATCGCCGTTTACAGACGTGATCGCGCTGACGACGGAAATCTTGGTCGCATCAGCAATGTCAAACGACACACTCGCCTTCGCGGCATCCTCAGCGGTCAGATTGTAGTGCAGGGTAACCTTACCGCCGTTGGCCAAATAGCGGTTCGCAGGGCTGAACGTGTCGGCTGCGGGTCCACCAGTGTACGTGGTAACGCCGGGGCCTGGATCATTGACGCCGGAAGCCGGGGCCGACAATTGAACATTCGCCGCTTTCGCCTGCGCGATCTGATCAACCCCTTGAGCTGCGCGGGCGTTGCCGAACATGGCTAAAGCAATTGCCAAAACCACGAAGGCCGTGACGGCACCAACAACTTTTTGCTGCATATTCTTAAACATGGCTATATCCTCCGCAAAAAAGAATGGAATGCGATGCACGACGTTTACCGAACGACAAATCTTGTCGGTCAAACGTTTGGCGCTACTCTCCTATGTTGGATCATCTGCGTGCACAGATGCCGTTGGAGAGGTGACCCGGTCAAATTCCTCAGAATTTGATGGCACCAGGAATGTGTGCACCTCCGGAAAATTCAATGTTTCGCGCGACTTCTTTCTTTGGAAAGCCGTATTGCGGGCTGGTAAACGTTCTACTACCCAATCTGCGCTATCATGTATCCGGGAAATAAACGTTTAATATGGTTAAACGCTTGTCTCCCGGATACCCTAAAAAATATCCCTATGCCGTAAAATATGGAAAATTGGAACGGACCATTGTCCCTCATGCTATATGAGGTAAATCGCCCTCTCCGGGTTCCATATTGTACGGATTTGTTAAAGAGCAATAGTGCGGGCCGCAGTATACAACAATAGCCTATAAAAATCAAGCCCTGAAGGCCCTATAGTCATGTGGTATAATCAAAATCTGTATTTATCGCTTCCAGCCAATTGCGGCTTAGTAGCGGCAATACGCACCTTGACATGCAGCGTATTTGCATCGGGAAACCCGTGTTTACCCCCATGAACCCGGCTCTTCCGATGCAAAACTTATATAGAGAAAGGAATTAATCCATGACTAGCCCACCAAACGCAAGTACTTGGAGGGGTTTAATAGTACTCTCTAATCAGGAACCAACTTCACTGTGGCCCGTTATCAAAGAGACGGTTGAAAAGTTCGAACATGGCAATCACATGGTTGCAAAAACGTTGTTTATCAACACTACAACCTATGACAATGAAACATTTCGAAGGAGATTGGAAATAATCGCAACATCGTTTGAATTGAAAATCGAGAAAGACGACACCGTCCCTGAAGTAGGATTTGATATCGCCTAACCATCATAAAGTTAATAGTTGAGGTGAAAAATGAACATCCAAACGTTTGTAGAGCATGGATGGGAAGGTGACATCATGAAAAAGGATGTCACTTCTCCGTTCGCCACCCTTTGGAAACAAAATCGACAAACTCTTGTCGGGGCAATCAGTGAGCAGATAGACGAGTTTGTCACACATAACCAAGACGCGAAACCACCAAGTTTCCTTGTGGTGAGTCCAGATACCATAACAAATCTAGGAGAAAAAGGCGTCAAAGCGGTTCAAAATTCGTTTCCAGATTTAGAATTACGACAATCCGAACATGTGGAAATGACTAAATTCTGGATCGCCTGAGTCCTCAACTTGATCGGGAAAATCCCAAAATCCCGGTCGAAATAGATCATTATTTCGGAGGAAAAATGAACGATCAACAATTTGCTACTTTCCCACAGGGAAAAGAATTTCAAGGATACAGTTTGATAGGGCCTTGGATAATGGTTCTTCCAGCCGATGCAACAGGTGACATTTTGACATGCATCCAACTTGCCAAACGCGAACTTAACGAGAAGATTGATACAATCGTGCTTCACCCAAAAGTCGCGGCCGCCTTGAACCCAAATATTTTGGATTGGCTTAACAGATCCAAAATTACCATCATGACTTCTCAAGGGATCAATCTGGAAAGAGGCTTCTGGCTGGCGTAAAAATTAAGACCGTCGTCAATTTGATCGGGAAAATCCCAAAATCCCGGTCGAAATAGATCAAATAAGGAAAGAAACAATGACAATATACCCAGCAGTACAAACAAAGCTGCCAATTTCCGAAATGGCTGAAGAATTCTTTGTGGAGGCAGTTACAAAAGAGCTGAAACAACTGGGCCAGCGAGTATTGGCTTCAGCCAAATGTTCCATCAAGACCGAACAATACATGCGATTGGTCGGGCAAGGCACCAACAGCATTCTCGAACGCCTTATTGGCATACCGCTCGTTGGGAGCGACGAAGTCAAAGAGACAAACGCCTTTCTTATAACGACATAACGCTGCATTACATTACACAGGATTGGGCACAGTGCCTACCAATACGCTTCCGCGCATTGTGCCCTTTCCTGAACTTTAGCCTCAAATTTCTCCTTCCATCTTGACATCCCATAGTATTTCTGATATACTTCGTATTTGTGTTTTGTGCATATTTCGCACCTTACCAAACCGGAGAGCTAGCCTCCATTCTGGGCGGCACATCGTCCCGATCACTCGTTGATCGTGAGGCTGTGCACGCCCAAAAAATCTATTCGGAGGAAAATAATGTCTCAAAGAAAGGATCCAAGTTTTGAACAGTTTGAGAGTCGGTCAGAGGAAAATCCGAAATGGATACGAAGACAAAAACCTTCGGTAACTGTCAAAAAGGACTTTCCTTGGCTCACAATCGCCGCATTCCTTGTGGCGATCCTAATAGCAGCAGCAACCTTTTCAGCCGCGTTCCATACGTGGCCGTTCACGCACCTGCTCACGCAAGTGCTTGGGTTGCTACCCTAAATTTCTCCGCTGCATGTCCCTCACCTCCTCATGATGTGAGGGACCTCTGCACGGGAAGTGACAAAGATTGACGAATAGTTGAACTTTGGCGTTCGCGCTGATGTTTCGACGTTTGTCGATTTTTTGTCTCTTTGCTCTCCGGTTTGTGTTCTTTTTTGCTATACTCTTCTTGCTATGTTGGAAACAGAGTTGCAAGCGGCACCGCTTTCCCAAAATATTGACCTCAAAAAACTTTTTGACCACATTGAACATTGGGCCTACAAAAAACTGGAGCATGCGTTTCTCCCCTTGTCACCTACTCCTAAATCCTAGATACTAAATACATGTCTCCCGATGATATCCGTCAACAGATAGAACTGCAGGTAGTGGAGCTTATCAAAGCGAAGCTTGCCGACGGATCGATGACCGAGGAGCGTGCCCAGCAAGCGTCCCAGATCGTCTTGGACACCCTCAAGCCCGACATGAGCTTTGAGGACCTCTACAAAGCAGTCTCACGCCTGGATGACATCGTACAGGAGCTCGCGCCGGTTGTGCTCCCCGTCATGCAGCAGTACGAAGACCAAATCGTCAAACCGATAGGCAACAACGTCCAGGAACTCATACGTCAGGGACAATATGATGCGGCCACCAAGCTTGCCAAACGCGCCATCGCGCAGGATATCAAACTCGAATGGACGGGATCGGGAAAAGCCTCGCCCAAAGACACAGCCACCTCTCAGAATTCAACTACATCATAAACGCTCTCAAGAACTCTTTTGATACATAGAGGTATACTCTGTTATCTTTTTATGGGACTTGACGGACCTTCATACTCACGCCACAGTGGATATAGGAATATTCTTATGATAGATAGTCCGTCACTCACCCATTACCTCTCTACCCTCGTCACCCAAAAACACGGGGCAGATATCTCCACCGAAGTCCACGACCAACTCGTGGCGGAACTCTCTCCCCGACTCGAAAAGTGGCTCATCCTCTCTGCCATGAATGCGATTGCCGACAAATCACCCGCTGATTTGAAAAAATTCCAGGATCTTGCCCAGGACGATACCAAACCGGAGAAAGTTCTCCAGTTTATCCAGTCTCACATTCCCGATACCGAAGTATTTTTTGCCAAAGCCATGATGGATTTCGGACAAACCTATATGCACCCGGAAACAGCGAGCTTATAACATATGCCAGAAAACCCGTCCCAACTACCATCAGCACTCCATATAATCCGGGACACGGTGCATCGGGACTCCAGTCTTCAACAAAACGCCAAAGAAATCATGAAAGGTCTCGTATTCACAGGCGGCACTGGCGAGGATCCGACGATATTTCAACCGAAAATAAAAACGGTCATTCATAACATAGAAATTCAGGATGCCTTTATTTCTCCACCGGATGCCAAAGCCAAAGGTGATATGCCTAAAATTACTCCCCTTGGCAGTCGTGAGAAAAATAAAATTGTTACGTATTTCCCTCTTAACTACGACAAGGGAGGCGCAATTGCTGCCACAAATGTCAAAGCACTTCAATTTGAATTTGCGGATGGACAAAAATTTATGAAACCAGTAGATGACTTTACAATGGTTCCTCCTGCGCTTGAGGAAACGGAAACTACTCCTTCGATAGGCGGCGACTCCGCGATGGATGCGGGAATGGAGGAACCAGATCCTAACCCAAATCCTACAGCCGCTGCGGAAGCAAATCCGGCGGCCCAACCTCAGCCTGCCGAAACCCATCCTCCCGGACCGACGGAAAGTAATCCCGCGACCAACACGCCGCCCGGTGGTAACCCTGCCGAAACGCCACCTGCTCCCCCGCCGGCACTTACGGAACTTCAACAGCGTGCAACCCCGCGCAAGCCGGAAGCCATCAGCGTGGTCGGAATTGACACAAAACAAAGCTTTGCCGTCCGAGCCGCTAAGAATCTTGAAGAGATAAATGCCAAGTCCAAAGATATTTTCACCAAAATCTGGAAAGGTAATGTCGCGCAGGAGCTCATTCTCGAACATCAGCGGCAATACGTGCAGAAACTTGTAGAAAACACGCACGTGATGATTTCTGATGAAACGTTTGCTGTCATTCAACAACGTGCAAAAGAGCGCTATGACCGTGAGGTCGGCAGTAAACACGACATTCGGGTAGGTTTAACTAAACTTGCCGATTGGGTGAAAAGTGGTATTGGCGGCCAGACGACACAAGAAACCTACGCGCTGGAAATTGCCGGCGATATGTATCGGACAAACGATCAGGCGCTGCTTGAGGGTTTTGAGAAAAATGCCGACGCAATTGCACAGCGTTTTGAAACTAGTTTCTTAGACGGTGAAGGGGCAATCCGTAAAAATTTAGGTGAATACGTCACAACATTCAAGGAAGGATCTCCTGAGCACGCGACGATGATGGGCGTATTAACCAAAATCCGCGCAGATTACCTGGACGGGAAAATTGATGGCAAAGAAATGGCCAGACAAATTGACGCTTTCGGGCAAGCACACATCCAGGGTCAAAGCGATATATACGCGTCCTCCCTCACCATGCTTATTAAAAACGAAAAACCGACGATCCGTGACGCGAACGATCGCATGATCATGGATGCGCAGTTTGCCAAAATGGACATCAGGATTGGTATGGCGCAAATGGGAGAATCAACACAGTATGAAAAAAGCGCAACGCAAAAAGCGGTAAGCTGGATCACTTCGCATCACTGGCTTGGTGCCGCTGCCGGTAATGAGGCCACGTTGGGAACCGCAACCGCAATTGGCATCACGCTTGCGTACATTCCGCGTACGCTTGCCGGAAGCGTTGGACGCCTTCTCGGCGGATTCCTAGGCGGCGGCGCAGTAGCCGGAACTATTGCCGGTATCCGGCACAGTGCCCTGATGCATGATGAACTCCGACGGTACCATATGGAGCGGGAACGCGGCGGCGGACTTCCGCAGGCCGGAGATGCAGCCCGTGAATGGTTCCACGCCAGGGAAATTCCCATGGTTTCTGTCACTGATCTTATTGGCCGCATGCAAGCGGCATCTTATCACGATGGAATGTTCAATAAATCGATGAATCCTGCCGAACTCAACAGAACATTCGCTGCTCTAGCAGACGCCAAGGCACGCCGTGCAGTATCTGCACGGTCCTCAAAAAACAATTTTAGCCTCATTGAGTGGGGCGCACAGATAGACGTCGGTCGGACAAATCTGGATTTGGAAATTAATAGACTCGAAAAAGATTTAGTAGGACAATTTGGTGAAAGAAAAGATTTTAACGGACACACGATCACCGAATGGACAAAAGTACTCACTGAAGCTCAGTCCCAAATTCTTCTTGATGGTCAACAACAACTCGCAAGTCTTGATGATCCCGTAAAAGCGGTCCTCAACGAAGTATCGGATAAGTCTCCTGCCGTTAAAATTTTCCGTAGGAAATTACTAGGTATTTACGGAAAGGCCGAAGAAAAAGGACGTGCTGAAGGTCTTAATGCAATTGAACGCGAACTTAACAGCGCTATCCGGTATGAAGCGGTCAGCCGAGGCGTCACGGCAGGGGCCATAGGAACAGTCATCGGTACGGCTCTCTCTGAAGCCGGAAATCTTACCGGGCAAGGGCTACAGTCGCTTGGACATGGGACACTTCTTGCCGATCTCCTCCACGGTCACGCGCAAACCGTTCCGATACATGAAATTAACGTGCCCGGCATTCCTCCGCTTCACCCCGAATTACCGGGTTTTGATCACGTTATCCATGCACAGATTCCGGATCATACATCCCTCGTATTTGATGCGACGCACCATACCTACAACCTGACGGACGCACACGGAGCCACGTTAATACATGGAGTGCAGATAGACAACTCAGGCCAAATCATGAACACTGATGCACTCAATAGTTCTCACGATGCGATCGCCAACGGTCTCCACTTTGATAATCTGGCAAGGGTGCAGGGATTGGCCGGTGAGCCGGGCGGCGTGGTATCTACCAGCGGATTTAACGTAAGCGCGGGTGAAATGGCGAGCGCTGGAGGACCAAATAATGGTGAATGGGGCTGGATAAGCCATAACATCGGCGCATCTTCAGAACACTTCAAGCACGTAGAACCCGCTGCTAATTTTGCGGATAAATTGTTCAGGTTTAACGTTCACGACATCCAACAAAATAATCAAGTTGGCATTGATCAACAAATTGAAGGATATCATCGCATAGTGCATTACATAACTAATGATCAGGGCGACAAATTCATAGATTACCAAAAGATGCCGGATAATCTTATTTTCCATCAGGTTCCGGATGTCTTTAAACCGGAAAATGTTCCCGTATTCGGTCATGCAATGGATCAAACGATAGCTCTTCATGACAAAATCATTCAGGATATGGGTCTACCGACGCATGGAGCAGGTGCGCTGGGATGGCGCGACATGATGGCCGCGATGGAAAAAGCGGACCCGGTGAACGGGCACTTGGATGCCCTCGTCTACAAAATTGGTGTCGCGGATCAGCCGGTGACCGCAGCGGATTTTAACGAGCTTATGCGCCTGTTGGGGGCACCTGCCATACCGGGAGCCGGACTTACGAGTTATACCGGCATCATTGAACAAACGGTCGGTGGCGGCGCGGTGCCGGTAAGCTTGTGGCCCATCCCCGCCGTGGCTCCTCTCCCGCGCGAGGGCCTCAAGCCGGGAACAGAAGCCGTAACTACAGCGCCAACCACTATAGAACATCAGATTAACCCAAGAATATTTGGGCCTAGCGGAATGGCAGGTCCGAGCGGATCAGGATCAATGAATTATCAGGGAGATCAATCGGTTGAACAGTATATTGAGTGGCTTAAAACAACTCCCTTTAATCATATGAATCCGGAACCATATAAAATCGTTGACGGAAAAATGGTCCATGAAAACAGTACAGAAATTACCCGTAATGTCGCACGCGAACGGCAACGGATTAAAGAATATCTGGCTCATCAGGATCCAGCGTATCTTGCTGAACTACGACAAAAGGCTAAGGAAATCGGGCCAATGTCCGAACATAATCGTGCAACCATGCACTTAGTTATGTTTCAGGAAGAAAAATATGCATACAACGCGCTTTCTCAATGGTTGAGCCAAACAGCTCCTAAAGATTCCTGGGAAATTATTGTCAACGTGAATCGAAGACAAAGTAATGCCGAGGACAATACCATGGGAGAGGTCTTACGATTCCAGAAAGATCATCCCGAAATAAATGTAAAAGTTGTCCATAAAGTGTTTCCCGATGAAGAAGGCGGAGTAGGTGCGGCCCGAAAATACACAACAGACCTTGCTCTAATGCGTTCTTTAGATAGACCTAAGCAAGACGGATCGCTCTACATATTCTCTGAAGATGCAGAAGTTACTGCGGCTGATCGTCTTACTATCGAGAGGTGTATTAAAAAATACGATGAACACCCTGAGATAGATGCACTCAGGGGTAAACAATATTTTGACGAAAGTATTTTACGGCAAAACGACCTTCTTAAAATGGACCGTTTCAACGGAATACTTGTAGAACAATTACTGCGCGACAAATCCCTAAGACCCGAAGTAAACGAAAACTTCAATTTCTTCTGGAATACGGTAATTACCGGTGGCTGGAACACAAGCTTCTCTGCAGAAGTTTACGCTCAGATTGATGGATATGGACTAAATTCACATCTGTCACGGCTCGGAACAACTGAGGACGTTGATATCGGACGGAGAATTTCATTATTACGATCTAATCAAACCAGAAATGGAACACCTATTCCAAACACCCACTCAATCGGAACTCATCCGAGTAAAGTCCGCAGCAGTCCACGTCGATTCCTTCATTCACTTGCTTCCGGTATAGGAGCATATGCGAGTTTTGATGATGAAACAATTAGCAGTGCTATCAGACACGGTGACATCAACACTATGCTTGGAAAAAT
>JAHFMB010000028.1 GCA_023269245.1 Candidatus Tayloriibacteriota bacterium | reverse complement strand
TTACCGGCGGTCTTTCTTTGTCGCACGCCACAGGTGCTGTATCTGACTCTGACTGGAGCATTGTTGAAGGTGATGAATACCAAGTATCCATAAGCGACCGCAGACCAAAATTCATCTACTACGCACCGACTCATTTGCTTCTTACGTCCGTGTCGTGGGACCATGCCGATCTCTATCCTACCGAACAAGCATACTTCGATGAATTCAAAAAACTCGTTGGCCGGATTCCTTCCGGCGGACGCATTGTGGCATGCAGTGATGATAGTGGCGTACAACAGATAATCAAAGGCCGTTCTGTCGTAACATATGGGAAATCTTCAGGCGCGGATTACCACTACGAATCCGTCACGGCAACAAAAAATGGTCTCGATTTCTCTATTATGCACGACGGTCAAACGTGGCATGTGCACTCACCAATGCTGGGTCGATTTAATGCTGAAAATATTGCGGGCGCATTCGCCATGGCCTGCGAGATTGGTATCAAGCCAGAGGTTATCATACAGGCAATCTCCGATTTCAAAGGAATTAGACGTCGATTTGAAAAGCGTCTTGATGGGGAAAAGTCCGTGCTCGATTGTCATGCGCCAACTGCTGACAAGGCCGCTTCGGTTCTCGAGGCAATCCGTGAAGTATATCCGCAACGTGTCATCGCGGTATACGAACCCAATATCGGCGGCCGCCAGCGAGCTTCTGCACAGGCATACGACGGCGCATTCAAGGATGCGGACATCGTCATTATTCCCCGCCTCACAAAACTTAAAGTCGCTGAAAATGAAAAAGATCAGCCTATTGAGGGTGATGAATTGGCCGCGATTATCGGAAAGACACATGCCTCCACCAAGTATATTGAAAGTGACCAAAATCTAGTCACTTTTTTGGCCACAGAAACACACCCTGGAGACGTCGTCGCCTTCCTGGGATCACACGGATTTAGAGGTATGATTGAAGAAGTCGTTGATTCGTTAAAGAAAACCACCCAGTAATCCTTCCGCATACTACGTGCGTTGATCCTATTTTCCTTCGTCGACAATCTCCGTTTTGACGTTTCCGTCAGCCGCAATCTCTTTGACCGCGAGGGTCATGCCGCAGTGGTTACACTCAATGACCATGCCAACAGCAAGGTTTGGATAACGGGACAAATCTATTGTATTTTTGCACTCAGGACATACACAAAGCATATTCATAGTTTTAAGAGTTTGATGGAACATGAGAGAAGTAAATACAGCCGAAAGATGGCTGTTCTTCCAATAGTACCCGAAATACGATAGGATGACAACATGGTGACTCCCCTGGAAAAACAAGACGCACTGGCTGAAGCCATCGGTTTTTTGAGCCTTTATTTCAAACGAGAAGACCTGCATCCGTATGGATCGCACAAGGGCCGGTCAATCCCGGTCATGATTGACTATTATGTCAAAACAGGTAATCGACAATTCGCCATTTCGTCATCCGGAAATGCTGCCCTGGCCGCCGCGATGCATATCGCTTCGCTCAACAGCAGATACCAGGTCAATCCCCTATCCCTCGATATCTTCGTAGGCAATCATGTGTCGCCGGGCAAACTAAAACGGATAAAAGAAGTCGCGGACGCAAGCGGCGGCTCAATACGCGTGTTGGCAAAAGAGCGTCCGTTGCAAGCTCTTACCCAAGCGGCCAATGAGGGCGTACGGAGCTTGCGTCAATCAACTGACGATGAAGCTCTTGTTGGATATGAGTCACTCGCCGAAGAATTACTAGCCGAAGCACAGACAAAAAAAATTGCCGCCGTCTTTATTGGCACGTCCTCTGGCACTACTGCGCAGGCACTGGCTGCATATATTCAAAAAAAGAAATCGCCCATCCAAGTTCATATAGTCCAGACATCATCTTGTCACCCGCTTTCGGAAAGCTTCGATTCATATGACGGTCCAGATGAGGTATCCGTCGCCGATGCGATCGTCGACATTACTGGTCACCGGAAAGCTGCTTTGATTCCGCTGATTGAGCATACTGGTGGCACAGGTTGGATAGCAACAAACGACGATATCAACGCCGCACTTGAATTGGTTCAAGAGCACGCCGGACTTGCTATTTCCACGAACAGCGCACTCTCGGTAGTAGGGGCGATGAAAGCGGCGTACACGTCTCATGAGATTGACGGCGCTGTGGTGTGCATGATGTGTGGAGAGTAGGTTGGGAATGCGGGAGAATAGCTTCTATTCCTCACATTCCCCATCACAACCCCCTCACTGCCCTGACGAATCTCTCGCCGCGCTCGATGCGAGAACCTTCGACGCCACCCGCATCAAAACCTGGACTAAACAGAACGCGATCACCTTTTTGCGCACACTCGAATGCGGTACGGACCGCTTCGTCGATCGATGGTACTGACCGGACACCGACGCCTTCTATACCCTGCAACAAGACGCGCTGACGGAGTGTGCCACTCCCAGGAATATTGACGACTGTGTGTACATAGCGTGGCAACAGGCTATACAGCATGCGATACTCATATCCGCCGTCAACACCGCCGAATATGAGGATGATATTGCGGCCCTGCGAAAGCGCGGTGATACCCGCCAATGTCGAGTCGGGCGTCATCGACATCGTATCATTGAAAAATTCGACGCCTTTGATTTTTTTGACCAATTCCAATCGCCCTTTGAGCGCTTTCCAATCCGTGAGAACATGGCGTGCCATGTCGTCATCCACCTTAAACAAACGAGCCGCCTGAAGCGCGAGTGCCGCGTTGAGGCGATCATGCGTGCCGCGGCCTTCAAAACCCCAATCATCCGGCACAAGCGCGCCCTTGGTGCGCAGCATTTTTGCACGCGCCTGGGAAGCTGCGGAGCGAGTCGCGTCTATGACTTCATCAGAAGCTATGATGAAATTGTTATATGTCTGGTACGCAAGCACATCAAACGGCGACCGAAGGGAGCCGCGCAACGTCGGTGTCGTCGTAAAAATAGCGACATGCGGGCTGATGCGCATAGCGTAGAGTTCTGGCAGCATGTCATCGACGATACGCATGACCACGATATCACCGCTCTTGATTTTTTTGAGGTGTGCTATCACGCCATCGGCCGATTCGGCATCGACGGTAAACAAGCCTTGCGTGACGTATGTCTCGCACACTCTCTGCAATAAAGGCGTGAGGATGGATATAACTGTGGATTTGCCGCAGGTACCCATAACGCCGACGAGTGTGACCGGTGGCGCCAGTTTAAAAAAGAGGGTTTCTGGGTACTCGACCGTGATGACTGCGCCACGCCGTTCTTCGGCCTGAGCCACTGTTTGTTCCTTTTCGGATACGGTATCATCTCCGTCTTTTTCTCGCCGTTCGGCATTTTGTGCATAGACACCCTTCAGGAATGACGAGTCACGGGGATATTCATGAGACAGGACAATGATATCCATATCTAGAAGATCTTCCGGCGGAATAGAGCCGCACACATAATTTGCCAAGCCAACAGACCTCAAGAAGACAAGATGGTTCTTGAGGCGCGCTTCGCTTTTGAGGTCATAAATCGATACCCAGGCACCAGCTTTGATGAGGTACTTCACATCTTCGACCATTTCCCCGTGCGGGCCCAATCCAATAACGGCGACCCGTTTGCCTTTGAAATAGTCGCGTGAAGCCATGGGGGTATTATACCATTTATATCAATTTTTTGACTTTTATCATCTCCTGGAGGAGCGCCAGTAGCTTGACATCTTCCTCGGGTTTCAACTCCGGTTCAATCATAAACTGCGAGAATTTTTTCATAAATAACCGCTGAAGATCCTGAAGGTATTCGCTGATAACCTGCTGCTCATGTTCGTTATACACGGATGGAGCAGCATGTGCTTTTCGAAGTCCACGAGAAGCCGGCCCATCCATGAATCGGGAGACTTCGGCCGGACGCTTGATGCCCTCATAAACAACGGTACCATGCCGAAGGATGCCGTCCAATGACGGAGACGTAAGTACGTAATCACGCATGTTAGTAAGCTATTAGTAGTCCGCATGCACACTCGTGTATGCGTCCTTGGTGATGATGACATGGTCGAGCACGCGAATGCCCAGAATCTTCCCCGCCTGGACAATTTGCTTGGTAATCTCGATATCTTCGGCGCTTGCGGAAACTTCGCCCGAAGGATGGTTGTGCGCCAATATGACGGCGACCGCATTGCGTTCCAATGCAGGACGAAATACTTCGCGCGGATGAACGACGTTGGAATTGACGGTACCGATCGAAATAACTTCGTCGGCTATAATGCGGTTGTGGCTATTCAAATAGATACCGCGTAGATGCTCTTTTGGTAGATTGCGCATATCAGTCAGGTATTCATACACGTCTTTTGCGGTACGTATAACCTTGAATCCATTATCCGACGGCTGATAGAGACGGCGACCAATCTCTCCGGCTGCGATAATGGCATATGCCTTTACGACCGGAATATCGAGCTCCTTGGATAGCTTTTCAGGATCACGCTCGGCAAAAATACTCTTCTCTCCGTATTGCCTGACAAGGCGTGATGACATCTCGAGGATGTCTTCTTTGATGGTCCCGGTCACCAGCAAAAGAGCAGTAAGCTCCGCGGTCGAAAGCGCCTCAGGGCCATGGGCCAGAAGCTTTTCGCGCGGCTTCTCTTCCGACGGCAGGTCCCGGAACATGAGTGGATACTCACGTGGGCGTTGGTCGAGAAACAGGTTCGTATTGGGTATAACGTACATGCTCTTTCGCATGGGTGAATTATAGCGTCAAGCGAGGATTTGTGAAAGTCCACAACCCGCGAGCAAATGTAGCTGCGAGCGGAGCGAATATAGCATGAAAATTTAAGGGAAATGCAAGCGGGAGGACACACAACATTTCCTCCTCACCACGATCAAACCCACCGACACTCATTGAAAAGTCGGTGGGTTTGTCTCTTCTCGGCGTTGCCTGTAGTTTCCTACTGGTGTCCAATCCGCAACGCCTGTGAAAGGGTTCGGGCGAGACGTTGTGGTCCTCCCGCCTCTCCCTTTCTGCTTTACAATGTCTCCACAAGAATCATATTTGTATCTGCAGCGGTGCCGAGCGGCATGCCTCCGACGATAACAACTTTGTCCCCTTTATTGGCTTCGCCGGTCTTGAGAATAGTGTCACGAACGACTTCCATAATCTCTTCAACAGTTTTGAATGTAGCCGCAAACATTGGATAACAACCAAAGGTAAGCATCAGTTTTGCCATATCTTGTGCATTATCTGACAATGCAAGAATACGTTCTGCAGGACGATAACGAGCGATCATGCGGGCTGAACGGCCGGAACGGGTGAGTGCAATAATGAGAGAAGCCCCGACATTATGAGCAGCACGAACAGCTGACTGCGAGACGACATCGGTAACACCGTGCGACTGATCATATTCAGCAATGGTGTCGCGGGTATAGACTTCACTCTCGACGCGAATGGCAACCTTGGTCATAATCTTGACCGCTTCAACTGGAAACTCACCGAGCGTAGTCTCTTCTGAAAGCATAATGGCGTCGGTACCATCAATAATAGCGTTGGCAATATCTGAAACTTCAGCGCGAGTTGGTACGGAATTTTTGATCATCGACTCCAGCATTTGCGTGGCTGTGATAACTGGCTTACCCACCGCATTGCATTTTGAAATAAGGAGCTTTTGGACCAGTGGCACTTCTTCTGCAGGTATCTCCACTGCCAAGTCTCCGCGGGCAATCATGATAGCATCAGACAATTTTATAATCTCATCAATATTTTCGAGCGCTTCAGGGGTCTCAATCTTTGAAATAATCTGGGCTTTACAACCTGCCTTTTCCAAAATTGCGCGAAGATCCTGAACATCAGAGGCGCGGCGAACAAATGACAAAGCCACGAAGTCAACGTTATTTTTGATACCAAACTCAACATCGGCACGATCTTTTTCAGTGAGCGCTGATAGTGACAGGTCGGCGCCAGGAACATTTACTCCCTTCTTTCCCGACAAACTACCGCCAATCATGACCTTACAGATAATATCATTGCCCTTCACTTCGATGACCTGGAGCCTCTTGGTGCCATCCTGGAGCATAATCATCCCGCCCACCTTCACCTCCTTTGGCAACTGCGGATAGTTGATATGCACGCGCGTCTCATCACCTTCAATCTCATCGGTTGTAAGCGTAAATGTCTTTCCCTCATGCAAGGTAATCATCTTATCCTTGAAAGTGCCGATACGAATCTTTGGGCCACACAAATCCTGAAGAATAGCGACCGTTTTGCCGGTTTTCTTCATAATCTCACGAAGATTGTCGACGCGTTTCTGATGTTCTGCGAAGTCGCCGTGGGAGAAGTTGAGACGCATGACGTTCATGCCTGCCTCAACGAGCTGCGACATTGGTTCAATCTGTTCTGTAACGGGTCCAATAGTACAAACAATCTTAGTCTTCTTACCGAGATTCATAGATGATGTGGGTTTTTTATTGTTAAAACGAGAAGTCATTATAGCATAAAATATGGCCCAACAAAAGGGTTTTTAGTTCTTGATTGTTTTGGGATTGACCGGGTATTTATCAGGATCGATGGTGCGGTCAAAGCAGACGCGGCCAGCGTCATGAGTCCACACTTCATTGGTTCGATCGCCCGGGTATGCGATAGGCGTCGCCATACCGGTTGAATAGTATCCGCCACCGCCATAATATTCGCCGCGACCTTTCACGTCTTGACTGGCACGACTAAATTCTGCGCATAATTGGAATGACAGACCTCCTGTAGTATCTCGGGTGCCTGAAACCGCCTTGAGGTTGTATTGATATGCCGTTTTTGTATCGGGATCGGTAGGAACAATAAAACCGGAAAGAGTGTCGTTGAGATCACTCAACTGTGCAGGTAATTTTTCCTTTTGTTGCCAATATGTGATGATCTGCCACTGAATGTTCTGTAAATCACTGACGCGCTGACCATCGAATCTTAGATCGCGCTGCTTTTGTGGCGATCCGACTGCGATGAAACCAATGACAATGGCCGCAAGCACCAAAATAATGCCAAACCATGCATGTGTACGCCGAATAGGGCGCGCCCAACGATGTGAAATGTAAATACTGAAAAGATAGTATTTTCCAACAGCCCCAGCGATAAGGAGAATGGCCACAACTTTCCATATGAGACGCGCGGTGATTTCCCCATTCAGGTAGGTGTTGATGAGCGTGATTAAGTCTCCGCCGATAAGAATGACCACTAAGAACAGGGTCAGGTACATTCTCCATTTGCGAATCCACAAGTCAGTTTTTTCGGGCATTCGTGCCACATCGCGACCAATAAGCCATTCAAGGACACAGAGAATCGGCACCAGGACGATAAGCATTGAAATCGGCCACGCCACCGCATTGCCATAGAAATAACCTGCGAGGGCATCAGGAAAATAATAGTTGATGACCGTAAACCAGAGATTGATGAGAGAACCGACTGCGACGTACAGAGCCACAGTTGCCCCAAGGTGCAGAAAGAAGTCTTTGGGAGTTGTCTTCATATATGTAGTATAATACGAGGGACAGTCGATTACCACTAACCATATTTATATGAGCATAGTCATAGGTCTTGTGTTTGGCATCTTTTACGTCATAGAATCGGTACTCTTGTTTTTGCTCGGCAATCACGGCGGCGCGCTGTGGCCAACAATTATCTCGTGCGTAGTCGCCATTATTCTCCTCGTACTCTCCAACGCGTGGGCGGCAAAGCTTTCTGTATCGCATCCTCACCTGATATATGCCGGACTGGCAGTCGCCATCGCCATACTGCTTTTTGTAGCAATATTCATGGTAGCAGTACCTATGAGTTCGAACTAGCACATAACTTATTTTCTACTTTGATGGTACAAGATTGACATCAAGGCGTACCTGTTTGTTTTCAGGAATCAAAACTGATTGTCTTTGCTCTGCATATCCCGGGGCTTTGAAAATAAGATCTTTTGGTTTGTTTCCGAGTTTTGCAGGATCAAGTACTACAATATAAAACCCGTTTGGTTCGACTGGTATATTTTCTCCGGTGGCAACTACGGTCACTGTGGCACCAGAAACCACAGATCCCCCAGACTTCACTTCTCCCATTACACTGTTAAGTTGGTACATCTTCGGATCAGATTGCAAATTGATATTGTCGTTTGACATGTCTTGTGGTGGTTTTACGTAATACGAACCGACAATAATAATGACTACTAAAACGACAACCGAAATAATGATTTTTTTCATACCAACGAGTATAGCAAACAACGGACAACTGTGCGCGCTACTCAGGACTCGCCCGCGCCTCTCGGTCTGTGCGGAGACTGGGACGATGTTCGGGCCTACTGCTACAAAGCAGAGCGGGCAGCCGCACTCATATATGCTCACTTCAGAAATGAGTTTGGGTTTCCGATCAGGCTGAATAGGGTGTTGCCCAAAGATACCAGACGGAAGATTTCTCGCTAGGGGTCAAGGTTTGCCGGAAGCGGCAAGTATGGTTACTGGCACTTGACGCATTCCAACACCTCGGAATCACGCATCAGAATCGTGCGATTGGTTGTGTAAGACAATCCTTTGTTCGGCTGGGCTTCAAATCCGAGATACACGCACTCAACCTTACGATTACGGACCTCTTTGATTGCCGGCTGTAAATCAGAATCGGAACTTGCAAGAATAATTCCCTTCACCTTGCTATCACAAGCGAGACATACCATATCGACGGCAATCTTCACATCGACACCCTTTTCTTTGAACACCAGGACTTTCTTTCCGTTCTGCCCATCTTCCATTTGACCTCTGACGCGGCCAGAGAGAATGACTTCAAATCCTTGCTGTTCCAGATGCGTTTTCAGTAAGCGTTGTTCTTCGATGAGTTGTTGTGACTTCTCTTTACTGCTTTCGTGCTCTTTGATTCGGGCGAAATAGAAAACTTTGCGATTGATCGTCAGACCTTTGAGGACGGTGTCGAAGAGGCTTTTGAAATCATACTCATGCCACGTGGGCTTTTCTTTTTTATTCTCGCTGAAAACGGCCTTGATCTTGCCTTTGAGATTTTCCCCATCAATGAGTAGGACCGTCTCCATTACCCGCCAGTATAGCAAATAATAGGAAACGCAAAACCCCAGCGGACCTTGCGGCTAGCTGGGGCGTGTATGTATGTATACTACATTTCCTGCGGTGAAAGTCAACAATGTGATGTGGATACTGTATCAGTTACCCTGCTACATGTTCCAAGGTAAACACCTGAAAAGTGACAGATGAAAAACCCCTCGGTTAAGCGGTCTTCCATGTGGTATGGACTCATTTCTTGCCGCTTCCGGCAACCTTTTGTGCGCGCACTAGGATTCGAACCTAGGACCCCACCAGTATCAGTGGTGTGCTCTACCAACTGAGCTATGCGCGCATGGTAACTAGAGGTATGTGACGAAGAGAATGGATCAGAGCTGATACCTCAAATCAGTGGGTATACCTTAGCAAAATATGTCTATAAATGCAAAACTCCTCTACTGTGGTCACGGGGAGACTCGAACTCCCAAGGATTGCTCCATACGCTTCTGAGACGTACGCGTATACCAATTCCGCCACGTGACCGTGTTCACCACTATAATGCAAATAACAAAAAACTGCCATCTCGAGCAGTTTTTTGTTGAACCCGCTGTAGCGGGTAAAGCGCGCTCTATTTTGTTCCGTTCGCCCATCAGGGATTCAATTGATATCCCCAATGTGTTCCAGGTATCTTCCCCGGTTAAGTGCTCCTATTTAAGGTTAGAGAGCAATTACCATCTTACAATGTAAGTATCGACTATAAGTCACAGTCAAAGACTGCAACGTTGTTTCTCTTGAAATATTCCACGAGCAGCTTCCGCTACCCGTGCCTTGTTACGACTTACCCCCTGTCATCGAATTTGCCGTAGGCCCGCACGAGGCGAGATTTCGGGCACCTCCGACTCCCTTGGGTTGACGGGCGGTGAGTACAAGACTTGAGAACGTATTCACCGCGGTATAGCTGACCCGCGATTACTAGCGATTCCGGCTTCATGAGGTCGAGTTGCAGACCTCAATC
>JAHFMB010000027.1 GCA_023269245.1 Candidatus Tayloriibacteriota bacterium | reverse complement strand
GCAAAACCAAGCATGGTGTTCAGCGTCTCGCTGAAGATCTTATCAAGCGCGGATTTACCGCCGAGGCTATTCACGGCAACAAGAGCCAAAGCCAGCGCATGCGCGCTCTCAAGTCCTTCAAGGATCATCAGGTCAAGATTTTGACAGCTACTGATGTTGCGGCACGTGGTCTCGATATTTCAGGCATTACTCACGTTATCAACTTCGATATCCCAGCTACCTATGAAGATTACGTTCACCGTATCGGTCGTACCGGCCGTGCAGGCAAGCAGGGAAAGGCGCTGACGTTTGTGTAATAGGAAATTCGACATTTGAATAAAAAAAGTGCCCGGCTCGCGAGAGTCGGGCGGTTGCGTTTGGTTTTCGTGATGAATTGACGAGGTAATCACCCGACTACCTGGGCAAGTACTGGAGCACCGACTGCCGCGTGCCAACTGGCGGTTTTTTCGTCGGCAGGGTGCATAATAATCTTGCCTATCGTCAGAAGTTGGGGAGTCTTTGATGGCGGTATTGGCGGGTTTTTGATTACCAGATTAATACACACTCGGTCCCCGCCGGTCTCGCGGATCCGAGTCAACGTCGTGTCGAACTCAAGGGTCACCGGTCTGTGGTCAACCCATTGTTGTTCGCCCGTCAGGATTTTCGTCCGTTCAAGGTTGAGCGTGAAGATGAACTTACCGTGATCAAATTGCATGGCGTCGCCAGCCGTGAGCGGGCCACGGACATGCAGTCCATCATCGCAGATAATCTCAGCATCCCCACCTCTGAATATTTTAAGAACTTCTGTCCAAAGCATACGGTGCCTTTCGAAAATTGTTTATTTTGATAGTACATTAATAATGTACCCATGTCAATTTTAGCTGCTTCTACGAGGGGACATGCTATACTTTTCCCATGCTCAACGGACACGAACTCGAGAAGCTCATTGATGGCGATGTGGATGACTCAGAAAAGGCGCTCAATGCGGCGAGCCATGACGCAAGTATCTTCGAGGTCCATCCCGAAGTCATTGTCCGTCCAAAATCATCCGAAGATGTCCAAAAGATTGTTCGCTACGTCTCTGATTATGGCGGCATGACTCTCACTGCACGCTCTGCCGGTACCGACATGACCGGCGGTCCACTGACCCAGTCTGTGGTCGTCGATTTTCTAACCTATTTCAATAAAATACAAAGTGTCACAGAAGGCCGTGCCGTTACTCAGCCCGGAGTTTTGTATCGTGATTTTGACAAGGAAACGTTGAAAACTGGCCAAATTATGCCAAGTTACCCGGCTTCGCGCGAGATTTGTACGGTCGGCGGCATGGTGGCAAACAATTCTGGGGGAGAAAAGACACTTGCGTATGGTAAAACCGAACGCTATGTGAAGCGTATCAACATGGTCTGTGCTGATGGAAAAGAATATGAATTCACACCACTTACATTTTCACAACTAGAACAGCATAAGAAATTTCCTACATTTGAGAGCGAGGTATATAGAAAAATGCACGAACTCATTTCAGATAATTATGATCGCATTCAGGCGGCTCGTCCGATTGTTTCAAAAAATTCTTGCGGGTATTACCTGTGGAATGTTATGGATAAACAGCAGGAAACATTTGATTTAACTAAACTGATTGTTGGCTCACAAGGTACACTTGGTCTCATTACTGAGATTGAATTTGCCCTCATAAAGCCCAAGCCATATTCACGCCTGCTTGTTGTGTTCTTGAAGGATTTGAAACTGCTTGCGCCGACGGCCGCTCATATTATGAAGTTCAAGCCGGAAAGCTTCGAGTCGTATGACGATCATACCTTCAAAGTTGCACTCAAGTATTTGCCGCAACTCATGAGGCAAATGGGTGGAAATATTTTCAAGCTGGGATTTTCATTTATCCCTGAAGTGCTGGCGGTTCTACGAGGTGGAGTTCCAAAGCTTGTATTAATGGCTGAATTCACTGCTGAAACAGAAGCCGACGCATTGCGAATGGCTACAGAAGCACGTGATTCGCTCAAGGAATTGCACGAAGAGTCTCGAGTTACGCAAGATGCCGCTGATGCTCACAAATACTGGGTGATACGTCGCGAGAGTTTCAACATGCTCCGCCATCATGTAAAGAAGCTCCGCACTGCACCGTTTATCGATGATTTTGCTGTTCCGCCAGAAAAACTGACTGAATTTTTGCCTGAACTCTATACCATTCTCGATCAATATAAATTGACCTACACCATTGCGGGACATATTGGTGATGGTAACTTCCACATTATTCCACTCATGGATCTTCATGAAACGCATTCACATGAGGTTATCAAAGAGTTGTCAGTGAAAGTGTATGAATTGGTGCATCATTATCGTGGCACCATTACTGCAGAACATAACGATGGCATGATACGCACACCATTTGTGAAAATGCAGTATGGTGAGGATATCTATAAGTTATTTGAAGAAGTGAAGAGGATCTGGGATCCGAAGGGTATTTTCAATCCAGGCAAGAAGGTGGGCGGGAGTTGGGAGTATGCGATGGAACATGTGGTGAGGTAGCAAAAAAGATTACATATGCTAGTATCCAACTGAACAACTCTTCTACCTGTCATGAATATGGGATGGGTAGAATTGAAAACCAAGAAACCAAAAAGATCGTCATGAAAGTGTTACTTATTCTTCCGACCGGCTACCGTCCCGGGGATAAAGTCTATTCCAAAATCGCTGAATTGCCCCCAGGGCTTTCGCCGGTTGAGGGCCTGGTTCTGCAAGATGGGAGGAACCAAGAGCTCGTTGTCGAGCAGGTCGGCGCCAGGCTCTATTGGCGAAAAATCCCCGAAAGTAAAACCCCCGTTTTGCTCCACTGTCGCTACATCAGGATTAAGCGAAAGGAGATTACTCACGAGTTCTTATCGCGTCTCGGCTGGAAAGAACTTTAAGATTTCCCGATGCGGTGCACTTCGGCTGGTTCGACCCCAGCCGATTTTTGTTGCTTTTTCCTCGATTGAAGTATATAACTGTCCCATGACACCCCCTCTTTCTGCATTACAGAATCGCATCATCAGCCGTCTCAAAAACGCCAAATCACTCCGATACAGCGACATGCAGCCGGCTGGTGTGCCTAATGATCTCTATAATTACCACCTCCAATTTCTAGTCAAAAAGGGATATCTCAATAAGCATGATGATGGTTACAGCTTGTCTCCATTGGGTGTAAAGTTGGTCGCAGATTACAATCCTGCCACTGACGATTCAGGGTCCGCAAATTTATTTAAAGTGAATGTGCTTACGGTGGTCTCTCGATTGAACAAAGGTAAACTAGAAATATTAAGCCAGATCCGCAAGTCGAACCCTTCATATGGAAAGATTGGTGTTATGGGCGGCGTAGTCCGAAAAGGGGAATCACTGGAAGATGCCGCATCACGCAAACTAAAAGTTGAGACTGGATTGGATGCCACATTCCGCATTGTCGGCATTCAACGCCGCACAATGTATATAAAGAACGAACTGTTTTCTGATGTTATTTTTCCGATAGCTTATACGGATGAATGCGATGGTGAACTGATAGTTGATAGTGAGTATGGTCACAATATGTGGGTTGGTATCGATGAAGCAATCAAAAACGAGTCGCTTGAGTTCGATTCGATTAAGAAATTGCCGGATATATTTCGCGCGGTTAAAGCGGGAACAATCTTAAAGATGCCGTTTTTCTATGAAGAGGATACACAAAGTGGTGAGGTAATATAAGGATATTTTTACCGAGGGCGTCCTCGCTTTTTTATGTGTGGGCATCTATTACACTATTTATTGGTAGATGTACAACAAACATGAAAGGTAAAACATATGAAGCCGTTTGCTTTAGTAATTAATTTTTCTATGTCCCGAATGTGGGGAAAAATCGGGCCATTTAGAAGCTGGAAAGAGGCGCACGAGTGGTGTACTTCATTTCGAGAAGTGGCTGTCAAAGAAGGTGCTGATATGACAGCTCTCACAGGTGAACAGTTCGATGAAATTGTCCGAGGGCTCTGCTGTCATGATTACTTACCATCGAAAGATGTGGGAGAAATCATTAATAATGCGCGGGTGACGGCGTTCATCAAGGGATTATGAATCATCTTACAAATTTGTTTAATGTACTCGAATTGACACGAAATCAGCCCCAAACTGGTTATGCAATTTGGGGTGGAGGCGTACGAATGGGTAATTTGGCTGAACATCACTACCTTGTCATTATGGTTGCTTGGCAGCTTGCGGTCATGGTAAACGAGGCCGGCGGATCTCTTGATTTGTGTAAAATATTCGAGTTTGCCGCGACTCATGACATAGGCGAACTGTTTGGCGGGGATATTTCCATGCCATACGCTAAGGCAAATCCCAAGGCGCGAGAATATGCAAAAAAATTTGAGGCGGAAAATCACGTGTATGTCAGCAAGTTCTTTGGCAGCCAGTCACAACATATTCTGGACATCTCAACGGAAATCTTGGATGCTGACTGTGATGAGGCACGAGTGGCAAAGATTGCAGACTATATCGAGGTAACGCATTACAAGTTTTTCATCGGCAGATTTCTTAGATCTGATGTAAGGTTGGTTTCTGAAAAAATCCGCGGAATGATCCGAGGAATGAAAAGTCGGGTTGCTCGGAAACATCTCACTGCTTTTGTGAGGAAATGGGAAATCGAAATGTCTCGGATGGATTCTTATCCAGAAATGATAAGTCGAGTTATAGTCTAATGTGCGCATCGGCTGGTGACCCCCAGCCGATTTTTATACTATAATAGTTCTATGAAAACTATCACGGTCAATGACCGCATGCAGTCAAACTACACGTATGAGTTGACTGAGCCAGTTGGAAAAAATTTTGATCCGGAATTCAAACCGCACTTGACGCCACAGGAAATACTTGAGCTTGGTGCGTTCGGAGGTAAATACATGACAGATTGCATAGATGAATTTCCACAAGAGTGGTTTGCTCATGCCAAGTTGGCCCAGCCAGCCGAACAGGGAAAAGAGTGGCCCAAAAAGCGAGACAAACTTCTTAATTTCTTTGGTGTAAACGCAAGCCAGCCTCTCTCGGTGTGGCGAGCAAAAGGCTGGATACATCCTGATGATCCCCGGGGCTGGTTCCAGTGGTATTGTCGGTACTACATGGGCAGACGTCATCCTGATGATGTTCGTCAGATCAAGCGCTGGAAAGCCATGGTACGCCACGTCGCTCAGGTTGCGAACAAATGCCGCCCCTATGATTATTCATGCAATACGAGGCAACGTCAGGCATTGTTGCACTGGGGATATGATAGTAGGAAATTATAAAGTCTAGTATTATACTTATCTGTACACACATGTCAGCGCCCTACGAGCTCACCTTCATATTTGTCTCTGTCATCATCGGCATAATTTCGGCTGCCTACTTTTATCTTTCGACAGATACGTTCGCCAGTCTGCGTCTTCTTCAGCGCCCAATCAAATGGATTGCCGCAGGAATTTTCCTCATCGCAGTTGGTGTGCTCATGGCCGCATTCATATCATATGAAGAACAACAAGGTCTGCAGCTGTACTTCTACGATCTACCGCTTCAAGTATTTTTCTACATTATTTATATTATCGGTTCACTCGGTATCCTTTTTGGTGCTCGTCAATTCTCATATCGCCCACGTGGGAGGGGTGATGTAGTGGATGTGGCGCTCCAGGGAAAATAGTTCTCTAAAGTTTACCACGGATACTTTTCTCCTTTGAACCAGAACTGGCCACTTTCTGGTTTTGATAGTGCAAGTGTGTAAATGTGCTTGGCCGCTTCCTCGGGCGTCATTGATGCTTCTTTGCCGCCCATATCCGTTTTGACCCAGCCTGGATGAACTGATGAGACGATGATATCGCTACCTTCGTGAGTAAGACGGTTTGCCAATGTACGCGTGTACATATTGAGTGCAACTTTTGAGATCTTGTAGGCGGGATAGTGGTAGGGATAATGAGTTTGACGGAGGTCTGTCGCACCAGCCAATGATCCTGCTGACGATGAAGTATTCACGATATGACTGCCAGGATTTATAAGAGGAATGATCCGTTCGGTAAAGTCGATAGTCCCGATAAGATTTACTTCGAGAGTTTGACGAAGCTTGTTGACAACAACGTGGGTGTCCTCGTCATCAAAAAGTGCACCAGCATTATTTATGAGAATGTCGAAATGCATGCCGGCGTTTTGTATTTGCTCAACACAGGCGGCGATCGATGCTGGCTTACTCAAATCAAGGGCGAATACTGTTAGTCGCTCATGCGTAAAATCAACGGTTCCATCTATCGATGTACCAATGACCGTGTGGCCTTCTGAAAGAAATTGGAGGGCTTCAGCTTTGCCAATGCCACGGCTCACGCCGGTGATGAGTATCGTTTTCATAAGTTGATTATAGCAAAAATCAATCCTTTTTATTCATACCTGAGCGCCTCTATTGGGTTGAGTCGTGAAGCTCTGCGAGCCGGATAGTACCCGAATACAATGCCAATAAGTGCTGAAACACCGAAAGCAAGAAGTACTGACGTTGTGGAAACTTGTGTTTCTAAAATACCGAATGAAGTCACTGCATACGATGCGCCCCAGCCGAGAATCACGCCGATGGCGCCGCCAATGAGCGTCAGCGCAACTGCTTCAGTTAGGAATTGTATGTTAATGTCGCGTCGAGTGGCGCCGATTGCTTTGCGTAGGCCGATCTCTTTGGTGCGTTCAGTCACGGTGGTAAGCATCATATTCATGATGCCGATACCGCCAACGAGAAGGGAAATACCCGCAACAGCGGCGAGGAGTATGGTAAATGTCCCGGTAACACTCGAAGCTGCCGAAACGATATCTGCCTGATTGAGCACATTAAAATCGGCATTTGCAGCATTGCTAATCTTGTGTCGGGCAAGTAGCAGGTCAGTGATATCGGCCTGAACTTGAGTCATGACAGAAGCGTCCGTTGCAGAAATACTGAGTGAGGTCACATAGGTTGAGTCGCCTACAAGGAACAGTTGTGCCGTCGAGAGGGGAATATAGATAGTATCATCTTGATTACCGAATCCTCCGCTTCCTTTTGATTTGGTGAGTCCGACGACTTTGAACTCCATGCCATTGATACGGATGCTTTGGCCAATAGCCTCTGCTCCGACACCGAACAGGTCGTCTCGAACCGTCGGTCCGATCACGGCTACCTTTGAACGCACTGAAACATCCTGGTCGCCTATGAACGAACCTTCATCAATCGTGACGTTGTGTACTCCTGCATAGGCCGATTTTGATCCGATAACGGAAGTGTTGGTGTTGGTTCCTTTGGCGGTAATTTGGTAGCGGCCGTTCACTTCTGGCGAGAGGGCCTGTATATTACCGACTTCTGCAGCGATAGCCTCAACATCTTTCATGGTCAATGTCTTGGCCGCGCCGCGTCCGCTCGATGCTCCATATCCAAAGTTTCGTGTAGCACCAGGAGACACAATGATCAGATTTGAGCCAATCGACTGGATACTTGACTGGATGGAGCTCTGTGCGCCTTGGCCGATGGACACCATGGCAATCACTGAGCTGATGCCGATGATGATACCGAGCATGGTAAGAGAGGTGCGCACTTTGTTGGCGGTCAAGGCAGATATTGTTTCATGAAGAATGTCGGCGGTTGTCATAAAGTTTGGTTATTGACCCTTGTTATTTTTGGAATTTGTAGTTTGTCATTTGGGTATTATTCTTTTCGTATGTGAACCACTATCTTCGACTATTTCTCCATCACGGATGTGGATAATACGATCGGCATGTTCTGCGATATCGCGCTCGTGAGTGATGAGGATGATGGTGCGGCCGAGGTCCTTATTGAGTCGCTGGAATGTTCCAAGCACGATATTTCCCGTTTGTGTATCGAGGTTGCCCGTAGGCTCATCGGCAAGAATAAGTGACGGATTGTTGACCAGTGCACGGGCAATAGCAACACGTTGTATCTGTCCACCTGAAAGTTGGTTTGATTTGTGCTGGAAACGATCTTCAGTCATACCAGCGCTCTCGAGTGCACGCCGAGCGTGCCCATCGCGCTCATGGGCAGGCATACCTGCATACACGAGGGGGAGCATGACATTGCGCAGTACTGTTGCACGGGGAAGGAGATTGAATGCCTGAAAAACAAAACCGATCTGATCTCTGCGAATCTTAGCGAGCTCATCGTCAGTGAGTTTGGAGACGTCATGGCCATCGAGCTTGTAGGTTCCTGATGTTGGTGTGTCGAGCGCGCCCAGGATATGCATCAATGTTGATTTGCCTGAGCCGGATGGCCCCATGATTGCGACAAACTCACCATCCTTGATGGTAAAGCTGACGCCCCGCAGTGCGTGAGTAGCATTGTCGCCAGACAAGTACGTTTTAGTAATTTTCCTGATCTCTATCATATTAGTTGGCTGGTCGTGTGACAGCTCGGGTCGCTCCACCTGCGCCAGCTCTATTGCCCCCGATGCTACTGAATATATTTGGCGCGGCAGCGGCTGTTGATCCTGATGGGATGGTGCGAGTGACTACCATTGTTCCTGACTCGATACCACCGGTTATTTCTGTGTTGGCATCATCAGCATCACCTATAGTCACTGGTATCTGTGTCGGCGCACTAGCCGAAGTTGTGGTGATCGGGCGCATGCGCTGGGTGCTTGTCGCGGTTACTGCAAGAGTCTCTACATACTTTTTATTTCCCACTGATTTGACTGCAGTCGAAGGTACTACAAGTACATTATGTTTTTCTTTGGTAACAATGCTGACATTCATACTCATGCCAGGCTTGATGCGCTCATCCTGCGTATCAATAGCGATACGTACGGTGTAGGAGACCACGCCTTGCGTGACTGTTCCGACGAGATCTACACGATCGACGGTACCGGTTGCGTTCAGGCCATCGATGGCATCGAATGTGATCCTAACAGATTGTCCAACTTTTACTTTTGCGGCATCGACTTCATTGAGGGAAATGTTGGCAATCTTGCGGTCACCGATGATGGTAGCGATGATAGTATTTGCGCTCGCCTGGTTATACTGAGAAACAGGGATGCGCCCGACAGTGCCATTGAACGGCGCGCGGATGAAATAGTGAGCGTACGTTTCCTCAGCTTGCTGCAGCGATAGACGCTGGCTTTGGATATCCAGATCCTCGGCGCCTGCGGCAAGAATCTTCAAGCTGTTTTCAGAGCTGGCAATAGTGTTTTGTGATGACATGATTGAAGCCATGTCGCTATTGATCTGATTGAGCCATGTTGTTGCGGTTGAGACTGTGGAAGTGAGAGATGCGGGATAATAATCAGGTTGTGCCGATGCGACGTAGGTCAGCGTGCTTTGCACATTTTGCAGCATTGCTGACGCGAGTTTTGCCAGATCGTAACTGTGGCTGATAAATAAATTGATACTGGTCGTCGCGCTCGCGCGATTCAATTCTTTGTACTCACGAAGAGCAATTTCATATTGGGCAAAGGCTCGATCGTAACTTTTTACAGCCGTCTCGCGATACGAGCGAGCAGTTGAAATCAAGTATGTTGCCCGCTGGTCGCTCAGAAATCCATCAGACGCATAGAAAATATCCTTTGTGCCTGGCATGATATTTTGTAGATTGAGGTAGAGGGAAGTTGCTGCATTAAAACCATCAGTATATGATTTTGCCACGGAATTTTGCGAGTTGGCTATGTCGCCGGCTTTTGCGGGTTGTACCAGTTTTGCGTAGGCTATGCGTGCGCTCTCGAGACTGATGAGCGCGTCGCGTGCGTCCAACGTCGCGAGCACGTCGCCGGTATTGACATGCTGGCCGACGGTTACATTGATTGTCTGAACTTTGCCGGACACTTCGCTGGTGACGTCAATCTGATTTTCTGCCGAGACTTGGCCGCTGCCGGTGACAGTCTGAGTAATTGTGCCGATGCGCGCAGGGGAAAGCACGTACTGGGCGGCGGTTTTGGAGGCTGATGTTTTTGAGTAAACGTAATAGGCAAGAAGTAGCACGACAATCACTATGGCTACACTGGCAATCTTGTGCGCCGTAATCCATGTGTGTACCTTCTTGATATATGGGATTTTTTTCATATGTATGACGGGTTAGCGTGCGCGCATCATGCCTGGCCCGCCATATGGCAGGCTGGATGACGCATGCAGAGCAAATGGCATGACGCGGATGAATGTGGCCGTTATGCTGCCAGCGGTGTCGGGGTTTCCGATCACCACGATAAAGTCTCCTGTCTTGATGCTCGTC
>JAHFMB010000105.1 GCA_023269245.1 Candidatus Tayloriibacteriota bacterium | reverse complement strand
AAAGAATACCTCAGGCTCGCTTACACTGGCCTATCTGCGTGGTGAAGAGAAGATTGAAGTTCCAGAAACCCGTCGTGAGCCGAAGGGTAAGATCATGGTCCGGGGCGGCCACGCATTTAACATCAAAGATATGAATGTTGATGTGCCGCTGGGCTGCCTCAACGTCATCACTGGTGTCTCAGGTTCGGGCAAGTCATCGTTTATGTATGAAATTTTGCACCGTAATCTCTCATCACGTCTCGAAATACGCAAGCGTACTGATGAGCCGATAAACTGTAAAGAATTCAAAGGAACAGAATATGTAGGCCGTGTCATTTTGATTGATCAATCACCGATTGGTCGCACGCCGCGTTCAAATCCGGCGACCTACACTGGTTCGTGGACACATATCCGTGACTTGTTTGCATCTGAGCCAGAGGCACGCGCACGCGGCTGGGGAGCGGGTAGGTTCTCATTCAATCGTCCTGGAGGTCGCTGTGAAGCCTGTGAGGGTAATGGTGAAATTGCTGTTGAGATGCACTTCTTGCCGACGGTGTACGTCACCTGCGACGTGTGTAACGGCAAGCGCTTTACCAAAGAGACTCTTGAAATCAAGTATCGCAAAAAGAATATTCATGAGGTGCTCGAATTGACCATCGAAGAAGCCATCGAATTTTTCAAAGATATTCCTGCAGTTGAAGACCGTCTGCAAAGCATGATGGATGTGGGTCTTGGGTATGTAAAATTGGGCCAATCGGCTACGACTCTTTCCGGTGGTGAGGCTCAACGCGTCAAGATTTCATCTGAGCTGTATCGTGCGCATCTACAGAAGACTATTTACTTGTTGGATGAACCAACAGTCGGTCTGCACTATGAAGATGTAAAGAAGTTGATTGATATTTTGCAGAAATTGGTGAACAAAGGAAATACAGTGGTAGTTATTGAACACAACTTAGACCTTGTTAAAAATGCCGACTACGTAATCGATATTGGTCCTGAGGGTGGTGAACGTGGTGGGAAGATTGTGGCAAAGGGAACTCCGGAAGATATTGCGCGGAGCGAGAAGAGTTATACGGGGAAGTATTTGAAAAAGATGTTGAATAGGTAGCCTGCATACTGATTGAATCGAATCCGAGGATGATGTACTCTTGATTTTATGACCAGTCAAGGTTTATCAAAACTCAAACTACCCGACAATCCCGGCGTCTATCGTTTTGTTGATGGACAAGGAAGGCCGTTGTATATTGGCCGCGCCACGTCCCTCAAAGATCGCGTCAAAAGTTACTTTTCCGCAGACCTCATCGAGACCCGCGGGCCGCGTATTGTCGATATGGTAACACGAGCAGCGACAATCAAATGGGAGGAAACCGACAGTGTTCTCGAGGCCATTATTCTCGAGAGTGTACTCATCAAACGGTACCAGCCACAGTACAATGTTGATGAGCGGGACGATAAGAGCTCGCAGTATGTGGTGATTACGGATGACCCGTGGCCGCGTGTTTTTTTGGTGCGCGCACGTGATTTTGATCAGGCTCTCACAGAGGGCTCACTGGGCTATCGAGTCAAACGCTACTTTGGGCCATACCCACATGGAGGACTCATCAAAGAGGCGTTAAAGGTACTGCGCAAATTATTTCCATTCAAGGATAAAAAATCGTTTGATGCACGACACGATGCCTTTTATCGTGCTCTCGGACGCTCGCCGCGGGAGGATGATACAAACGCCCGTCGCCGATACGCACGCACCATCGAATACCTCGTACTCTTTTTTGAGGGTAAAAAAGATCAAATCAGAACTCGCATCGAGAAAGATATGAATGCATATGCAAAAGCACTCAAATTTGAAGAAGCTAGTTATGCCAAAAGACTTTTATATGCGATCGACCACATCAATGACATTGCGCTTATCAAAGCTTCGAATGCCGCAGTCAATCCGTCAGTTGGCTCAAAGGAATTTCGCATGGAGGCATATGACGTCGCGCATTTATCAGGCACCAATGTTGTCGGAGCAATGACAGTTTCAGTGAATGGGGAACTGGTGCCGGCACAGTATCGCAAGTTTAAAATTTCAAAACAGGATAACAATGACATTGCAGGTCTGGCGGAAATACTTTCGCGCAGGCTCAATCATACCGAGTGGACGTATCCCGACCTTATTCTCGTTGACGGCAACGAAACGCACCGAGCGCATGCGGAAGGTGTTCTCAAGGCCCGTCGTATTTCAATACCTATTATTGCGGTGACCAAGGATGATCGACACAAGGCGGCACGACTTATCGGTAATCCGGATATTATTGCTCAATACGAAAAAGAGATTATCGCACTCAATGCTGAAGCCCATCGTTTCGCCATAGCATTCCACAGGTTGCGTAGAAGTAAATAATGTGTCATGATTGCTCCGGCTCCATTGTTCCAGGTCTTCTGAAAACGGCTCTCCCTTCCTTTCAAAGGTTTTCCTCACTGGGGAGTCCCGCCAATACCGAATACCAACCGAGTTGTCACCCCGCGACACCATCCTGATCGCGGCCAAAACACCAACTCGTTCCTGGGACGATGTTAACCCCGGACGGATGTCGGCGCTCCACGCTGCTCCGTCCGTTTTTTTATTTTCCTATTCTGATACAATATACCCATGTCCAAACCTCGTGTAGGCGTCCTCCGCGGCGGTCCCAGCAGTGAATATGATGTCTCACTCAACTCGGGTGCAGCCGTTTTGGACGCGCTACGCAAACGTCTCGATCATCTCTATCAGGCCCGTGACATTCTCATAGATAAAAAAGGGATCTGGCACCTTGATGGTGTGGCATTTCCTGCGCATGACATTGCTTC
>JAHFMB010000104.1 GCA_023269245.1 Candidatus Tayloriibacteriota bacterium | reverse complement strand
TTCAGGCGTAGGTAAAAAGAAATTTCATTCATCTCTGGGATGACGTCGTAGGGGAAGTTGATTCGTGCGATCCCGAGTGATTCTGAAAGCAGGACGGCATCACGCTCAATAGGGGCGCGATACTGAGATGCCAAATAGAGAGCAACGTTCACCTGTCCTGAGATGGATAACGTATCACTATTTATTTGTCGCTCATCGTGAGTTTGCGCCAAGGCGATACAGACCGGAATATTGCTCTGAACACCATTGTCTTGCGCGCGGAGGGCGATTTGATCACCTCGCAAATCTGCTTGAAACTCAACTTCCATAGAGTCCAAGGAAGTATAGTTAGAGATCGAATAATTAATATGAGCATTGACCTTTTTATCGAGAACCTGATATGGCCGTGTTTCATATCGATAGCGAGTTACATCACGGCATACAATTTCATCATAAGGAACGTTCTGGCAGATATTTCGCGGCGGCAAGTTTTGACAAACCTGCACCGGGGTATTCTGACAAACCCTCTGTATTGTGCAGATAGGTTGGCCTTGTGGCCCTGGTCTGCAAATCCGTCGGTCTTGGCAGGTGGTGCGTGTTTCTGTATGACAAACCCGTTCACCGGGAATGGTGCGACACTCCTGACGGTAGCGACGCTCCGGCGCGCACACTCTTTCAGTGTAAGGTACCTGGACCGTGCGATATTCTGTGCGAAAAATTTCAGTATTCAGCCCCATCTCAAAAGTGGGAGAAGAGGCATCTCCATAATAAGTTAAATGAGCTGAATCACTTTCTCGCGCCAATAGAGTTGTACCTGCATAGAAACAAAACATTAAGATGACCAATATTTTCATAATCTTCTCTCCTCCGTTGGTATTGTTAGCGATGTAAACGTATGTGATAAGAATAAAAGGCACCGTCGCAAATGAGATTAATCGCGTTGACGCTTCTAGCTTTGGGAAGATTCAATAGAGAGCAATATATGTTCTATTTTGTGCAATCAAATATATTCAAGCTATTTCTTTGGACGATGCTTATAGGAGGTTCTCTCTACTATAATTACTATCAAGAGCAGCAACAAGTGATTGATCATGCCAAGATTGAAGCTTTGACGGCCTTTGAGACAAATGTTCTGTTTCGAGAGTGGTCGACACAACATGGAGGAACTTATGTTCCAATTACACCAGAGACTCCTCCGAATCCATATCTCGCGAATATCCCAGAACGCGATATTACAACTCCTTCCGGCAAAAAACTGACGCTGATGAATCCTGCCTATATGAATCGACAAGTTGATGAACTGGCCAAAAAAATTGGAAAGGAGCGACTGTCACATCTCACCAGCTTAAAACCACTTCGTCTTGAAAATGCCGCGGATCAATGGGAGACGAGCGCCCTCAAGTCTTTTGAAAAAGGCGTTCCAGAAGTTAGTGAAGTTGATAAAATAGGGAATCAAAAATATCTTCGTTTCATGCGCCCCCTTTTTGTTTCAAAAGCATGCCTGCAATGTCATGGGCAACAGGCCTATAAAGTCGGGGACGTCATTGGAGGAATCAGCGTCAACGTCAACTTACATTCTCTTCAGCATGAGGCCAGTGTTACGACAGCACGCTTCTGGCTTGTTCATGGCGCTATCTGGTTTCTCGGGATCATCTTTGCCATCTACTATCAGAGACTCAGCTTGCATCATGAATCCGAGATTCAACGCATGCATGAGGCGATCGAGGAAAAAGGGCAAGAGATGGCGGTCCAGTATGAGAATTTACAGCATGCTCATAAGCAACTTAAAGACATGCACACCCATCAGGTGGTGCAAGCATCAAAGCTCGCGTCAGTTGGGTTGCAGGCCGCCAGGATGGCGCATGAAATTATTCATCCCTTGCGAGTCATCAAAGGGCATTGCCACCAGATAGAAACAGAACTGAAGCGAGACCGTGTCGATACTGGCCTGGCGGACATTATTAAGAAGCAGTCCGAAGCTGTCGATAGAATCAGTATGATTGCCAATGCACTCCAGACTTTTGGTGACCCCGCCTCAGAGATCCTGGAAAATGTCGATCTTCAGCATGTTCTTCAGAATACCCTGGAACTTATTAAAGGGACCTTCAAAGAGGAAAAAATTGAGATCGAAACTCATTTTCAAGAGTCGTTACCTCAGATTTCGGCCAATATCGGTTCCTTGCAACAGATTTTAATGAACATCCTTAGCAATGCCAAAGATGCCATCAAGGCGATTCGGGACAATGGCGTCATTCGCATTGTGACGTCAGCGGATGAATCTTCAGTCAAGATCGCTATTTGTGACAATGGTATTGGGATTGAAGCTGATGCCCTGGAAAAAATCTTTAGTCCTTTCTATACAACCAAAGACCCGGGAAAGAACACGGGATTAGGTCTTTCAATTTGCCAATCACTGATGTCTTGTTTGGGTGGGCAAATTCAAGTGGAAAGCCAAAAAAATCTTGGCAGCACTTTTACTTTAGTCTTTCCACGCAAAACCTTAGGTGGATAAATATTCGATTATTTCTTCTTTTTTACGGAAGGCATCGTGTCTGCCCAATTTAATCAGGCGACGTGTGTAGGGCGCCTCAAACAAAATATAGCTGATCAGATCGGCGCCTTCATGGGCATTGCCGAGACCGTTAATCAGATATTGAACAATCTTGGGCATCATCTCATTTTCCTCATACGCAATCTCACTCAAAACCTGACTGGGCGTGATGACCAAGGTGTCAACCGCTCGCAGGCCCGTAGTATGGCCGGGCGGTAATAAGGCCACTGTCCGATTAATTCGTTGTAAACGCTCAAGGTCTGTATCGAGGGCATCAAGCAGAA
>JAHFMB010000103.1 GCA_023269245.1 Candidatus Tayloriibacteriota bacterium | reverse complement strand
GCACCTCGATGTCGGCTCATCACATCCTGGGGCTGGAGAAGGTCCCAAGGGTCCGGCTGTTCGCCGGTTAAAGTGGTACGTGAGCTGGGTTCAGAACGTAAATTACATTGCGTTCTATCGCAGAAATGTGATACAAAAAATCTGACTGTATCGGTGAAACCCTAAGTGAGTTCCGAATGCTCACAAGGGCAATACCGAGGGAAGATCAGATTTGTGAACAACGAAGATAAAGCCTATGTAGCTGGGTTTCTTGATGGAGATGGATGCGTCATGGCGCAACTGGTGCGCCGTAAAGATTATATTTACGGCTACCAAATTCGCACGAGCGTTGTCTTCTTTCAGAAATCAACTCACCAGGAGATTCTTTTTTGGCTAAAAGAACAGCTAGGCTATGGGTGTATTCGTCAAAGAAATGACGGTATGACGGAATATGCCATTGTCGGCTTTTAAAGAAGTTAAGCAGGTTTTATCGCTGCTTTCTCCTTACCTTCGTTTAAAGAAAGTACTATCGGGATTGGTTTTGAAGCTTATCGAAGAACATCCGAAGAAAATGACTGCCGAGCATCTCATGCGGCTAAGTTCTCTTGTGGATGAGACCTCACGGTTTAATTACTCGAAAAAGCGTACGAATACCAGTCAAACGATTACTGCATTCTTGAAAAACACAAGTCTTTTCCCCGTAGAGACTGGAGTTTAGAATAGCCTTCTAAACGAAGATAGCGCTCAGTTCGTGAGCGTTATAATACGTCAGCCCCTCCCTATTGGAAATTTTGATAGAAGGGTGAAGATATAGTCCATGCCATTAGTAATAATGGATAATCGCACGCTAAATTATGGCGTGGGAGACATGCGTGAGACAGTTCGGTCCCTATCTGTTGTGGGCGTAGGAAATTTGAGGAGAGCACCTTCTAGTACGAGAGGGCCGAAGGTGTCGAACCGCTCGTGTACCTGTTGTTCCGCCAGGAGCATAGCAGGGTATCGATGTTCGAAAAGGATAAGCGCTGAAAGCATCTAAGCGCCAAGCCAACTCCAAGATAAGATTTCCCAACCCGTTTTGGGTTTAGAAGACTCCTCGCAGACTACGAGGTTGATAGGCGGATGGTGTAAGTCCCGTAAGGGATTCAGCTTACCCGTACTAATAAGTCGTTCGGCTTGACATTCACTTTCACTCGTATTGACGTGAATCTGCTGTTCTTATTCAGTTGCCATGTTCAAAACGTCAAGTTTTGAATTATGGCCCCCAAGCATTGACGCTGGGGGAATCGTTTTCTCGGTGGTGATAGGAGAGGGGCAACACCCGTTCCCATTCCGAATACGGTAGTTAAGCCCTCTACCGGCGATGGTACTAACGGAGCAGTTCGTTGGGAGAGTAGCAAACCGCCGGGATTTTTTCAAAAACCCCGCTGTTACTAAACAGCGGGGTTTTTGTCTTTAACGGGGTTTCGATTTGCAGGGGTAGACACCACACTTGATTTGCGAGTGTGAACGTCTTAGGATAGAACTCCTTTTAGATTTTAGAAACGAAGGATTTTTATGCCCATCCAGAAACAGTTATCGGTTTTCATGCCCAACCGGCCAGGTGTTTTGGCAAAAACATGCGCCGTTCTTTCCGAAAATCAAATTAATATTTTGGCGCTGGCCATCCATGACACGGTCGACAATGCGGTGGTCCGGTTTTTAGTCGACCATCCGACGAAAGCATTGCTTCTGCTGGAACAAGAAAGCCTCTACGTTCTTGAGCAGGAAGTGGTTGTAGTTGAAATTAAAAATGTTTTTGGCGAGTTGACCCGTATATGCCAGAGCTTGGCACAGGCAGACATTAATATCGCTTATGCGTATTGCACCGGGATTACCAGCCAGGAATACGGGTGTCTGGTGCTCAAGACAGATAATCCTGAGCGGGCTCTCGACATACTATCTCGTTGATCCGATCATTATCCCACCATGACGCGCACCTGCCTGGAATGAATTGATGCCCAAACTGAATAAAAATAGGGCGGAGGCTGCTGCTGAAGCTGACCAAACCCAAAAAAATCTCTGCTTTATCCTGGTGGAACCGGAAAACGCTGACAATGTCGGAGCGGCTGCCCGCGCCATGAAGAACATGGGTTTCACGGACTTGCGTTTGGTGAATCCAACGCGGCAATGGCGCCGCCGCTCAAGAAAAATGGCGCCGCATGCGGGAGATGTTTTGCAGGAAGCGCGAGTTTTCCAGACTCTTGAGGAGGCGCTGAAAGACGTCAACCTTGCGATGGGTACTTCACGGCGGGCGGGGCCAAAGCGTGGGCGCTTTGTGGATTTCGACGACGCTGTCGCGGAATCCAGGAAGATGCTTAAGGTGCAGCGAGTTGCTTTTGTATTTGGCAAAGAGTCCAAAGGGTTGGATAATGCATCGTTGTCACTTTGCGACCGGGTCGCCATGATTCCTACGAATCCCGAATGTCCATCCATCAATCTGGCGCAGGCGGTCATGATTACGGCCTTTTCATTTTCTTGCATGGCGTCACGAATAAGTTATGCTCAGCGCGGGAATAACCGGTTAAGGACGATGAGTGCGCCGGTGATGGTTGAGAAGCAAGAGATGCACGCGGTGCTGGCTGCTTTAGAACAAACACTGCTGGATCTCGGGTATGTCCATGGGCAGGGCAGCCGGACTGTCGAGCGGATCAAGGCCAGCTGGCACAGGCTTTTCAAGCGTGCCGGACTGCTTCCCAGCGAAGCGCAAATGATCAAAGGGTTTACGCGGCGTATTCGTGAGCGCGTACTTGAAAAGAACGTTTTGGCAGAGGCTGCGCCAGAGCGCTCTGCAGAATTACTTAAACTTTAGAGGAGCTGAATGTATGGAAGATCTTAAAATCCG
>JAHFMB010000026.1 GCA_023269245.1 Candidatus Tayloriibacteriota bacterium | reverse complement strand
TCGACAGTCATGGGTATGTCAAGCGGATAGAGGAACGCGATGAGAACGGAGTCATAAAATATTTTACCAAAACGAATATTCCCGGCGTATTTACCGCAGGAGACGTGCACGATGCTCGCTATAAGCAGGCCATCACCGCGGCCGGCTTCGGCTGCATGGCAGCCATCGACGTGGACCGGTGGCTGGCAGAACAGTCTTCATGAGAAGTGAGAAAAAATTAGAGTTGATTGACGAGGACAAATGCTTTAGGCGATTTAAGTTGGGCAAAATATTCTTTGAGTAAAATCCCCTTAAGTTTCATATATTCTTCTTCGGTATACTGCATATTTGCAATACAGAATTGCTTTGAAGTGAGATGGAAGCAAAACATACAGTCCCGCAGGTCATACGAATCTACGCAAAAGTATGTGTTGGCACATTTACCGGACCAGTGGACATCAAATGAATTGGACACGCTGGATGAGTCGATTATTCTAATACCGAATGACGAATCAGCGCTTCCCTTTGAGGCAAACAAATATTCGCTTGTTTTTATGTTATAGGAGTACATAATCTTTTGACTGCTATATATGTGGGTTGAATTATAAATATAGCTGGAGGAATATATATCATCAGACTCCTCGATAAGTTCTGAGTTTATTGCTCTGCTTCCCCGGAATAATGCGATTTTATGAGCACGGGTAAGTGCGTCGTTAAGCGACTTGATAGGTTCGGTTCTATCCATGAAGTTGTCAATATTTGAGCGTTTTTCCGTTTCTTCTTGTGTGATAAATTTTTTATAACCATATTCAGGACTTACGTATACAGGCCCACCGTTAACGGTCGAATATTTTTGTGGAAGAATGATATCTTTAGCGAAGAAGTCTTTTGCGGCGGATAGACTGAACGCACGCTGACCGGGGAAGACCTGTTGCCAGATTGTTGCGTAAAGTTTTTCAAAAAGTTCACTCATAGGATAGCTATACTGTATCACGCACAGTTTTTGATTTAAAGGGTGAACAGTATTGGTCGCGGGACAGTACGCGTGCGATAAGTTCACGTGGATTAAGATCCGTGACGATCCGGATCCCAAGTTCCGATATTTCCCGCGGGTCATTTTTATTCGTGAGGAAAAACTCGTCAATTTCAAAATTCAGATTCCGCGCGACAATTTCAGCGTCATCCCGGGATAATTTAAAGCAAAAATAATTGACCGTGTTGGCAAATATGCTCTGTAAAATTGGTGCAGACACTTGTGAGAGATATTGTTGTGCCATGACAATCCCCAGATTAAATTTTCGGGCCTCGGAAAGTATGTGGGCAAGTGACGGCGTCTGAACGATAGAAACTTCGTCAACCATGAGGATCACTTTTTTCTTTACCAGTCCTGCCTGCATGATGGTAAAAATCTGTTGTATGACAGAACCGCCAATAATACGGGTAATATTACTTCCGAGTTCTGTTTGTTTGACGGGAATGGATACAAGGAATGAACTATTCATCGCATCGGCAAGTTCAATGCTCTTGTCAGCATTTTTTAAGAAACTCAGTTCAGAAAGTATGTTGATGATGGGAAGGACTGCATCTGCGTAGTGTCCTGTGTATATCTGCTGATATTCAGTATCAAAGAATTGAAGGACAGACCGATCTTTGAGAGGAGAGAGGAGTGATTTACGTTTAATGCTATCCGTCAGCAGATTTTTCAGATTTTCTACACTCATGGCATTGGTACTGTAGAGTGCATTGAGGGCAAACTTTAATACTCGTTCGAGCTGTTGATGTTCGTGAACGTTAATAACAGTTGAAAAAAGATCAATCGTCAGTTCTGTTGAAAGCGTCGGCTGGCCGATATTCACGAACAGGTTTGTCGTAGCTTCTTTGAAATCGATGCGTGTCTTTGTAAAGTCACCGATTAGTTGTTGTTCGAGGCTACCATGCGGATCCAGAAGTACTACACAATATTCATCACGGGCGTACCTGTTGATATTTTCTATGAGTAGTTTTAATAAATAACTTTTTCCGGATCCGCTTTGTCCGAGAATTATAGTGTGCCGCCAAAAATCATATGAACGTACGGATACAAAAGCATTAGTTTCTCCGTACGGCACACGCAGTATCCCTTGCGGATAAGTTGGAGGCATGTGGATGCCTGATGTAAGCATAGGCTTCACCTTTTCAATTTCACCAGTTACCGAGGTTGTTAAATCAAAGGCTAAAAACGTATTCAGGTGAAGGAACGATGTGCCTGTGCCATGCCGCAGCTGTCCGTTTTGTTCAAAATGGATGTTGTAGGTTGGAAATAGCCAGAAGGGATTATATTTGTTGACCGTCAGGGATATGCGGTAGATATTGCGAAATCCTATTTGATGGCGCTCAAGAAACTCAAAGAGAGGGTAGCGGATAAAGAAGGGTCTGTTGCCAAACCCTTGTTTATAAGCTCGTAGCGCATCCTGTTCCTGCTCAGTAAAATCTTCAGTGAGGTATAAGGGCGACAGCCGACTATTGAGGGCAGTCAATTTTTTTTTACTTTCGATAAAAAATGCAGCTTTTCTTTGACCGTAGAGTATATGGAGACGAAACTGAGCGCTTACGGAAAAGATGGTTTGAAAACATGTAAGCCATTCCGAGGCTGAAATGCTAAGTTGTGAAAATGTTATTTTATAGAGCATGGGTTGATAGTAAAAGCATAGCATGAATAATGCTGAGTTTGTACATGTCCTCTGCTTATGATAGAAAAAATACGATATAATAGGGTCCATGATCCCGCTCCCCAAACCGCAAAAATATACGTCGCATCTGGCGACAAAAATTCAGATATCAAAAAATGTCTACTTGGAGCGATTCGTGTTAGATGAGCCGAAAGAAATGGTTTTTGTTGCAGGGCAGACGGTCATGCTCTTTATCGCTCCGGGAGTTAACCGCAGCATGTCTATCGCCTCGGTTCCGGAGGAGAAAAACTCCATTTTACTTGCGCATGATGTGGGCCCAATGGGGCCGTATTCAAAATGGGCTCTTGCGGCAAAACCAGGCGACACCATGTCGTTTATGGGGCCGCTCGGTATTTTTGTCCTTGATCGCGAGTCGCCGCGAAGAAAAGTTTTTGTCGCTACCGGATCGGGAATTGCGCCGTTTTATCCGATAGCGAAAGATTACCTGACCCATGGGGGGACTGGAGAAATTACCCTCTATTGGGGAGTTCGTCACGAAGAAGACCTCTTTTGGCAAAAGGAACTTGAAATTCTCACGCGCCATTATCCGAATTTTCGGTTACTACTGACTCTTTCACAAGGATCCGACACGTGGCAGGGGAAACGTGGATACGTACGGGAGCATATATTTTCCCAGGAACAGCATTTGCCGGATACGGATTTTTACCTCTGCGGCAACCGCGACATGGTGCGGGAGATGAAAGAAAAACTTAATTTTGCTGGAGTACCTCCAACTCAGATAAAATTCGAACTCTTTTACTGATTCAAGATTCTCCACTTGCAAAAAATATTTGTCGGCGTATACTCGGAATTTGTCATGAAACGAACCAATCCCTTTGAAAGTGCGATGATCCAACTTTCCCGTGCCGCAGCAAAACTTCCGAAAAAAGAAGCAGCGCTTCTTATGACGCTTCTTTCTCAACCGCAACGAATTCTTCATGTAACGATTCCGGTAAAAATGGACAACGGAACGATAAACGTATTTCAGGGGTATCGTGTGCAGTTTAATAATGCGCGCGGGCCGTATAAAGGCGGTATCCGGTATCACCCGGATGTGTCGCTTGATGAGGTGAAAGCGCTTTCATTTTGGATGACAATGAAGTGTGCCGTTGCAGATCTTCCGTTCGGTGGCGGGAAGGGCGGTATTATTGTCGATCCCAAAAAACTATCCCAAAAAGAATTAGAGCGGCTATCGCGCGGGTATGCACGGGCGATTTTTGACTGTATCGGACCGGATAAAGACGTACCGGCGCCGGATGTAAACACGAACGGCACTATCATGGGATGGATGCTTGACGAATATATAAAAGTCATAAAGTCAAAAGTTTATAAAGTGAAAGGACGTAAAGACTTTAAGACTTTACAGACTTTCGACTCGCATGCTTTACGTGCCACATTTACTGGAAAGGCGATTGGTGACGGCGGCAGTGAGGGGAGGGAAGAGGCGACCGGGCTCGGCGGGCTGTATGTTTTGCTCGCAGTGCTGTCACAACTAGGGTACAGGATACAGGGTGTAGGGTCTAGAAAAAACAAAAAACTAAACCCTAAACCCTCGTCTCTAACCCCTCCTTTAACGGCTGCCGTTCAGGGTTTTGGGAATGTGGGATATAACGTAGCGAAGTTTCTGACTGACGTGGGGATTAAAGTCGTTGCCGTTTCAGACAGCCGCGGCGGCATTCATGTGCCGGAGGGCATCAATCCCGCTCTTACTTTGGAATGTAAAAAGAAAAACGGATATTTGGCCGGATGCTACTGTTCCGGGTCTGTGTGTGATTTGAAAAAAGGCAAGACGATAACCAACACTCAGCTTTTAGAGCTTCCGGTCGATATATTGGTGCCATCCGCATTAGAAAACGTGCTCACGGCTGAAAATGCAAAAAGGATAAAAGCAAAGGTAGTGCTTGAGATGGCCAACGGTCCCACAACTCCTGAGGCGGACACAATCCTGTATAAGCGGGGTATACCCGTTATTCCTGATATATTGTCAAATTCCGGTGGGGTATCCGTGTCCTGTTTCGAGTGGGAGCAGAATCTGAAAGGGCAGCATTGGACCAAAGAAGCCGTCAACCGCAAGCTTAAATCTAAAATGGAGAAAGAAACAACCAATGTTTGGCTTGCTTCTAAAAAATACAAAACCGACCTTCGGACTGCTGCATTCATCGTAGCGCTTCAGAGGATTGTTAAAGCGATAAAATAGCCCCATAGTATTGACTTCGAGATAGCTTCGTGGTAGAATTTCGTACTTCTACATGTTTTGGGGAAAGGGGCATTTGCGCCTCTCTGTTGCCGTTTTCGGCAGCTTAATTTCCCGGAACAAGAAGTCAGATTTGTATAGCTCGTTAACAACTTCAAGAGAAAAAATATCTCACAATAAAGGGAAGATATTTGCGGTGTACAGAGGACAGAATAGGATTCCGTCTTGCGTGCACCGCAAATTACACAAGTCCAATTCAACCATATCCAACAGCGAGTGCAGAAGGAGAGAGCATAAGGAAACTGAAGAGATTGCCTCGATTGGTTTCACAGATACAAGATTGACGCGGAGGTTACTCATGCAAGAAAGAATTGAAGAGCTGAATGCATACCTCCGGACTGCGCTGATTAGTTGCGGTATCGCGTTGGTTGTCGGGATCATCTGTTTTTCGATTCCAAATGCCACACGTAATGCCACTTTGAATTCGGCTAACTCCGCGATACAAACTGCGGGAAGCAATAAGCCACAAGTGGACACCGCATTAAAGGCTCAGAAAGGATGGTATGTCCTGTCGTACACTGCCGGTTTACCCGAACAGTTGCAACAGGCACAAGCCTCCATAGATTCGGCAAATGTTCGACTCCAACAGGCGAGAAAAGCCAACTCATTTGATGAAAGCATCAGGCTGGCAAGCGACGCCAATCAGTATGCGGCGCAAGCATCACAACTCATGAACCAGGTGCAGGCGCAATTGACGGCAAACGATCAGAAAAGGACGCAGGCAAACGATCGTTTGGGTAGTCAAACGACTGATCTGGCGAACGCAATGTCTGTCTCGGAGGCAAGCCGACAACGGTATAACCAAGAGAGTGCTCAATGGCTCAAGAAGTACATGAATCCTCTTGGGGATGCCATCATGCAGGCTAGTAGTCATTCCAAAATCGCTGATAATTCAATGTTAGCAGCGGCAGCAGTTATGCCACCGACAGCGGATGTAAGTCAGCGTGGAGATCCCTTGGCTGCATTAACGAGCCTTGACCAGGCAAAAGTAGCCATTGATCAAATCAACGCTTTGGCCAAACAGGTCACTGCGGGATTGGATCTCCAGAAAGAGGCACAGGCGAATGCGAAGTTCACCATAGATAAGGCACAGGTCCAGGTGCAACTCGCATCGACTCACATGCAAGATGTCGTTGCGTCCCGGGGTTACACTGCGGACAAAGCGTTATCCACTGCAAATAGCCTCTTTGTTCAGGCTGAGCAGGAACTCGCTCAAGCCTATCAGACCATGAGTACGCCCGACGCTCGGGAAGGAAAGACTGATTATCTTGCGGTTTTCACATCGGCTCAAGCATCTATTACTCATGCCAACCAGGTATTCGCCGAGGTTGACAGGCAGAAAACGCTTGACGATTCCGCGAGACAAAAACTTTCACAGGTCAGCCAGACCCTCATAACAGCTAATGCGGCCATATCTACTGCCCAAAGCGATCTTTCTACGTTGCGGTTCAATCATGCAGCGGGTACTTGGTCTTCTGTGGCAGATAACGTCACGGTCGCGCAGAACAACGTCGCGTCAGCTCACCAGATGCAATATGACGCTCAACAGGCGATCGTTCAACAGTCGTTCGTCTTGGCCGATCAAAAAGCGACGGATACACTTGGTCAGCTCAATCAGGCGACTCAACTCGCTCAAGCTGTGAGTTCGTTTGAGGGTAATCTTGAAAGTTACCGTACTCAATGGCCGAGCATTCACGATGATGCCGCCAGTACTATCAATGCGCAAACGAGTGAAATTACCAGTTATGGAAGCTACGACACAGGTGCTCAGAATGACTACAACAGCGCAGTGGACAAGCTTCGACAGGCCGAAAGCGCAGCAAGCAATCAGTACTATGAAAATGCTTGTTCGTTAGCTCAACAGGCCAAGTCGCTCGCTTCCGATACCGGATCCCGCGCATACAGCGCTTATGAAGATGAACAGCGCCGCATCACAGAGCGAAGTCAACCTAGCTTTTCGAGTAGTGATGGCGGTGATTCAGGCGGCGGCGGTTTCGATTTTGGAAGTGGCGACGGCGGTGACTGGAGTGGCGGTGATTCAGGCGGCGGCGGTAGTGACTTCGGTGGCGGCGACGGAGGAGATTTTGGTGGTGGTTCATCCGGCGGCGACGGCGGAGATTGGTAGGATCATATGGACATTCTGAGTGTGATAGGTAAGATTCTGATTGCTTTGTCCGTCTTGGGCGCTGGAGTTACAATCATTGGATATTTTTGGTTGCGAAGGAATCCTGATGTTCGGACGTTTCAAGACTTCATTGCCCGGATAACTGGGATTTCCCAGCGACCATCTGATGAGGTCCTCGCCGGCAAGATTGCGAAAAGTGATCGGGTTGGCTTGGATGCACCCATGACAGATCGTTTACAAGCTGTTGAAGCAACCCAAAGCGTTACGTTGGATGATCAAGAGCAGACCGTTCGCGCAGCCGTAACATGGAAAGAATACTGGCAGGCAATTGAAGGTCAAGGTTCTTTTGTCCAGAAACCTCATGGGTTTGACCTGAAGATGCTGATTTTGGATCGAACGGTGATTCTCAAGATGCGCGCACGCGAAGGCGGTAAACCGATCTGGCTTAAATCCAGCAAAGTCGTTGGGGTGAAGCTCATGACTTTTTTCATCGGCCCCAAAAACGGTACGTCGGGTCCGGCTCGAGTTTTTCGTAATAACGGGCAAGAGACCCCGGTACCATTTCATTTCCCGGGCGTGTCAGGTTGCCCAAACGGTACATGGTCCATCACTGACATCGGTCGCCTTAAAGCGGTCGAAGTTACGGGCCGAACGGATTATGTGGAAGAGGACGACTACTTCCCATTTGTCCTTACACGCCAAGGCACAAACGAGAATTTCGGTGAAGGCTGGTGCGTGTACCTTGATCCTCGGCCTGATCTAGCTCAGGGAAGCGGCGGACTGTTTGTATGCGAGGAATTTGTTCCAGAAAAGGAGGTCGAATCTCTGCTGTAATATCTATACATTAATTCACGTTTGTAAAGACAGAAAGATTTCAACCAATCCATCAGACAATGAAAGAGGATAAATCAAATGGCTACAACAATGCCAACCTTAAACCGCTCGATTGATTTCCGCGACATTCTCGCCAGCATGGGGGATGATTTCAAGAACCTCGTCGCCAATCTCACCATGACGCCTGAGAAGAAAGCAGCCTTCATTGTTGAGAAGGCCCAGAATAAAGCGCTTCACGCTCGCGAAATGGCCCGCCAGATGCGCGCTAAGATGATGCTCATCAAGGACGCGGACGATGAGTCGATGACGGTGCTTGAGTCCTACGAGGCGAAGGAGTCCAAGCTTGTCAAGTTGGGAGGCCAACTCACTGCTTTGAAGAATGCTTTGGGTGACGCTCCCGAAAACGCCGCCAAGGTCAAAGACTTGGAAGCGCAGATCGGCCAGGTAGCGGGTGCATTGCAGACTTTGCGCTCCAATCCTGCCTACAAGACGTTGGAGGAGAGCTACGAGACTGCGGCGGAGGCTTACAAGGTCGCTCTGAACACCGCAAATACCTCCGAGACCAGCTGGAAGGTCCTGAAGGACAATCTGCCTATGCTCGTGCAGGCATTTGCGGTCTACAAGGACGCACAGAAAGCGCGCGAAGAAGCACGTGGCGCTGCGAAGGATCAGTTCAACCCGGACACCTTTATGGCGGGTGTTGCTGGTGATGTGGCGAAGGCGAAGGCAGACCTGCGTGCAGACAAGGATGTGGACCGCGACCTTGACGAAATGAAACCCGTCGACCCCGTGGAAGATCTGTTGGCCCAGCATGATGCGTCGGCCGCAACGGACGACATCAAGGCCGAATTCGAGAAGGCTGCTGCGAAGCAGGGAAAGAAGAGCAAGTAGTCAGTTAGCTTCTCATCGCATGAGAGCGCTAAGAATTCCTAGGGGGAACGCTCTCTAACTCAATATTGTGAGGTTACCTATGGATAATAAAGTTATGGTTACCGATGAGCAGGTGAAGCACTTCATCCGGCGCATGGGTTGGTCTATATTTATTCTGATTGCGGTCGGTGCACTCACGCTTCTCGTCGGCATGGTGGTGCCAGCAATCTCGAAGGCGCCTGCCTGCAACAGCGTGTCTACCGGCAGTATGCTCGGTGTGTGGTTCAGCAATATGGGCCTGTGTACCGGAGAGACAGTCTGGAAGCTCGTCTTAGCTGTGATCGGCGTCTTGGTTGCGTTTTGGCTGGCAATGACGTGTTCGACAGAAGACACCATAAAAAGCGTCGGTGAGTCCTTCTTCATTCCCGACGGGAACGATTCCCCGGTGATCCTGATGGGGATCTATGCGTTCTTCATTCTCGCAACCATGGCGACTGCTCCGTATACAGCGCCGTTGAATTTCGTCCTGAATGTGCTGTTTCGTGTGGTTCGGAATGTCCTGTTGGGAGTCGTGTTTAACATCATCGCGATCCGCTTCACCGGAGTTCGATCCGCGGCAGATTATCTCAGCGAGATCGTGACACCCAACACTAACGGCATGGTGATCTATCAGGGCGTGGTGTTGATCGTCACCTTCTTCGTCGGTAAGTGGCTTTTGGGCGGTTAGTTTAGACCTGATCTATGGTCTGACGTTCAATGTTCGTTGTCCGCGCCTGATTTCTACAGGGATTAATCTATGATTTCGGTTTCTCTCACTGAGAGATTACCGCTAGATTGCCAACTAAGAGGCACCTGGGATGAAGGCTTGTCTGTCGAGTGAGTTGTGCGACCGCACGGCAGGAGGATTCTCTTGAAGGGGATTAACAATTAAATATGGGAATAAGACGCTGTTTACATAAACAGCCTCAAAGCGATTAATCCAACGGGATTAATTGCGGGTCATATGATTCATGATTTGTCGTTTTTCGACGAAACATGTTTTTATATGACCTTCCCTTGCTCGTTTGAGCCCCGATGAAATATCGGGATTGAAACGAGCAGGGGACGAAAACGAAAGACCGTGTTGACAGTTACGTTCAATATCTATAGAATACATATTTGCCCTTGATGCAAGGACGTGAGCGCGATTTCGCTTCACCACGAGATCGCCGAAATTCCAATTCATGAGACTAACCAAATCATATTCAAACAATCACCAAATCTGGCGACGTTTGCGTGTGTAGGTAGACTCTCGAAAGAGGAGTTTCTTGTCACCCCGCATCATAGGCGGGGTTTTTAGTGAGTCGTAGTTTTTTCGATTCAGAGAGAAAAAGCGTACGAAACACTATCCACCCAACATCGCTCTTCGAGCCGCGAGGAGTTTATCCTGAGCGGAGTCGAAGGGAATAGTAGGTAAGGCGAGAAGGAAGATGGGGTGGATTTGCACATTTTATAATTGGACGGCAGTAGAATTGGGCCCGAAGTTTACCTGGTTGAACGCTTCATTTGCAATGAAGAGGCAGGCGGTCCGACTCCGCCCGGGTCCACAACGTAAAGCCCACGACAACGTGGGCCACGTTGCAAGCAACGATTTCGAGGGAAGCTATTTATACAAAATGGTTTACCCCGTGATCGCGAGCAACGCGAGTGATTTACGGGGCTCATTAAAAATTGAACGACTTTTTCCATAGCGCAGGTGAAATTCCTGTTATGGAAAGAAAGTAAACAAGTAGTTGCATCGTATGGGGTAACCAACCCGTGCGTAGCACGGGAATATTCAAATAAACAAATAAT